>JANQKO010000003.1 GCA_028281075.1 Alphaproteobacteria bacterium
CCATGGCGGGTGCGGATCGCTGTCGGCGATACATGTCGCAACCGATCCACCGAAGGTGGGCGTATTGGTGCAGGGCCGGGTGATGCCGACGGTGTCCGCCTCCTGGAAGGCGTCGTTGCCGATCATGTGCGTGGCGACCTGGCCGGTCAGGC
This sequence comes from Alphaproteobacteria bacterium, assembly GCA_028281075.1. Lineage (GTDB taxonomy): Bacteria > Pseudomonadota > Alphaproteobacteria > JANQKO01. Next base: position 153 of record JANQKO010000003.1, read on the forward strand.
AGACCACGGGGATCGAATCCATCATCGCGTCGGTCAGGCCGGTCACGGCGTTGGTCGCGCCCGGCCCGGAAGTGACCAGCACGACGCCCGGCTTGCCGGTCGCGCGGGCATAGCCCTCGGCCGCGTGCACCGCGCCGCCTTCCTGCCGCACCAGGACATGCTGGATCTTGTTCTGCTTGAAGAGGGCGTCGTAGATCGGAAGTACCGCGCCGCCGGGATAGCCGAAGATTACGTCGACGCCCTGATCAATCAGGGCCTTTACGACCATCTCCGCTCCGGTCATCCGCCGCGTGGCGATGTCCGACCCGGTCGTCCGAACGTCCGTCATCTCTCCTCTCCCACGTATCGGCCGCCGCCCGCCGGCGGCCGTCATGTCCAATCCCATTTGCCCGATCACGGGCCCATCGTAACGAAACCGCCCAGCGCCTGCGACACTGAGCGGTCGAACATCCTTGCATGACGTTCCTGCATGCGCCCTTCGGCACTGCAATATCGGCCGGTTCCCAACCGGGCCGACGCGGGCAACATAGGCCCTCAATCGGTAGTGGTCAACAAAAATTGACTTATTATCGGAAAGATTTCCTCAAAAAAACTTTCTGAATCTTTCGCTGAATACCGCTGCCACGAAAGCATCTTGTGCCTGAACCAGGTGTACTGCCGTTTGGCATACCGGCGGGTCGCCGTTTGCGCCGCGGCAAGCGCCGCCGCCCGATCGATCTCGCCCCGGATATGGCCGAGCAGCGGCGGGACGCCGACCGCCTTCATGGCGGGCAGCGCCGGGTCGAGCCGGAGGCCGGCGAGCGCGCCCACCTCGTCCAGCGCGCCGTCCGCCAGCATGGTCCGCAGGCGCCGGTCGCAGCGGTCGTAGACCAGCGGCCGGGGCGGCGTCAGCAGCAGGCCGAGCCAGGGCCGGTCCAGCACCGCCGGGGCCGGCGGCCGCCGCTGCCAGTCGGCCAGGGACTCGCCGGTCGCCGCGATGACCTCATAGGCGCGGATCAGGCGCTGCGGATCGCTGGGCCGCAGGCGCGCGGCCATGGCCGGATCGCGGGCCGCCAGCCGGGCATGGAAGGCCGGTCCGCCGATCTCGGCGTGCAGCCGGCGCGCCGCCGTCCGGATAGCGGGCGGAATGGCCGGCACCGGCGCCAGGCCCTCAGTCAGGGCCTGCAGATAGAGCCCGGTGCCACCGACGACGATCGGCACCCGGCCCGATGCGCGGGCGGCCGCGATCGCCGCGCGCGCCAGGTCGAGCCAGCGGCCGACCGAGCAGGCCTCGGCGGCAGGCAGGACGCCATAGAGCGCGTGCGGCGCGCGGGCCTCGTCGGCGGGCGTCGGGCGGGCCGTCAGGACGCGAAGCTCGCGGTAGACCTGCATGCTGTCGGCATTGATCACCGCGCCGCCGACGGCCTCGGCCAGCCGCAGCGCCAGGGCCGACTTGCCACTGGCCGTCGGGCCGGCTATCAGGATCGCCCCGTTTCTCATCACGCGCTCCGAACGTCAGGCCGCCATGAAATACATGCTCACCCTGGTTGGCAATCCGCTTACCCCGGACCAGGTGGCGGCCGTGCGCGCCGCCCTGCCGCAAGCGGGCGACCCCGACTGGCTGGCGGACGGCCGCGCCTGCGACCTGCCGCTCGACGGCGGCGAGGCCGGCGCGCACGAGACGGCGGCGCGGACGGCGCTGGCCGGCGCGGCGGTCGACCTGATCGCCCAGCCGGCCGCCCGCCGCCGGCGCAAGCTGCTGATCGCCGACATGGATTCGACCATCATCACCGTCGAATGCATCGACGAGCTGGCCGACATGGTCGGCCGCAAGGCCGAGGTCGCCGCGATCACCGAAATCGCCATGCGCGGCGAGATCGATTTCGCCGGCGCCCTGCGCCGGCGGGCGGCGATGCTGGCCGGTCTGCCGGTGGCGGAACTGGCGCGCTGCGTCGCCGAACGCGTGCGGCTGTCGCCCGGCGCCCGCACGCTGGTACAGACGATGCGGCGCCACGGCGCCCATACGGCGCTGGTGTCGGGCGGGTTCACCTATTTCACCGAGCGGGTGCGGGACGCCGCCGGCTTCCACGAGCACCAGGCAAACCGCCTGACGCTGGCCGACGGCGCGCTGACGGGCGAGATCGACGAGCCGATCCTGGATTCGTCGGCCAAGCTGACGGCGATGACGCGGCTGCTGACGGCACGCGGCCTGGACACCGACGCGGCGCTCGCCGTCGGCGACGGCGCGAACGACCGCGACATGGTCGAGGCCGCCGGCCTGGGCGTCGCCTACCGCGCCAAGCCGGTGCTGGCGGCGGCGGCCCGGGCCCGCGTCGACCATACCGACCTGACGGCCCTGCTCTATATGCAGGGCTATCGGGCCGACGAGTTCAGGACCTGACAGCCGGAGGTCGGATGGCAGGCCCCGACCCCGACGACGCGAGCAGGCTGCTGAAAAAGCCGCGATACCGGCGCCAGCGTGCTTCGAGACGACGCTTCGCATCTCCTCAACATGAGGATAAGTCGTTGAATTCAAAAGATTCCTCATCCTGAGGGTAACTGGGGCAGAAGTCCGGGCGTTTTCGGATTCCTTGGGATTCCCTGATCTATTAGGGACTGTCCCCATAAGCGCTAAGTTAGGGCGTTTGATGGCCTTGATTGATTGCGAGTCGAGACATCAAGCCCCCGAATTTGGCGCCTATGGCAGGCTGTCCCTAGCAACTACGGCACCTAACTTAGCGCCTATGGGGACTGTCCCTATTAATTTGCCGTGCGAAGAAATCACTGCGTCGTCATGCCGGCGGAGGCCGGCATCCATGGGCCTCGCCGGCAAGCGCCGCGCCGGCGGTCGGGCGCCCATGTATAGCGGCCCCCGGCTACGCCAGGGCAGATTCAGCCGGTATCGACGTGGCGGGAAACCGACGCCGATGCCGGAACCCCCAAGACGTTGTCGTTCGACGGGCGGCCAGTCCCATGGATGCCGGCCTCCGCCGGCATGACAATTGGGGGCGAGCCTTCGGCG
>JANQKO010000008.1 GCA_028281075.1 Alphaproteobacteria bacterium
ACGAAGAGGCGGATCGGCTTGCCGAAATCGATGCCGTCGTCGTCGATCCAGTCCTCGAAGCTGAACTCGCCGTCGGGCAGGTCGCTGATCGCCGCCCGGGTCAGGCGTTCGGCATAGTCGATAACCTCCTGCATGTAGTCCTCGACCACCTCGCGACCGTATTGCGCGACCAGCTCGAGAAACTGGCGCTCGGCGATATGGCAGGCGGCGAGCTGGGCGCGCAGGTCGCCGAAGACCTTGACCGGCACGCGCACGTTCTTCTCGATCAGCGCCCACAGCGTCGCGTTGCGCTTGCCGGCGTCGTACATCTTCAGGGGCGGGATGCGCAGGCCTTCCTGATAGATCTCGGTCGAGTCGGACGCGTTCGAGCCGGCGACGCGGCCGCCGACGTCGGTGTGGTGGCAGATCGTCGCGGCGAAAGCGATGCGGCGGCCGTCCTCGTAGATCGGCTTGAAGACGAAGATGTCGGGCAGGTGCATGCCGCCGTCGAAGGGGTCGTTCATGATGAACACGTCGCCCGGGGCCATGTCGTCGCGGAAGTGTTCCATGGTGGCGGCGAGCGCCGTCGGGATCGAGCCGAGATGGCCCGGCAGCGTCAGGCCCTGCGCCACCAGCTTGCCGTCGGCGTCGGCGAAGGCGGTCGAGAAGTCCATGTTGTCCTTCAGCACGCCGGAATAGGTCGTGCGGGTGATGGTCAGCGCCATCTCGTCGGCGATCGAGAAGATCGCGTTCTTGAACAGCTCGAATTCGATCGGGTCGCGTTGCGCCATGGGACTACCTTTTATATGCCGCGCGTGGGCGCCGCTTATGGAACCGCATTCTGAACGGAATGACGCAAGAACAATGCCATTGACGGCGCGGCGTTGCCAACCGTCGGCGGAGCTGGAACAGGAAACGGGGCGTTTGGTAAATGGACGTTTTGTCTGTGGATGACATTCCGGTATCGATCTTTCTGTTGTATTCTGTCTCACAGAACCCTCACCCCAACCCTCTCCCGCGAGCGGGAGAGGGGGCCGCCACCGTTGGAGTTTGTTGCCCCTCTCCCGCGTGCGGGGTTGGACGTATACGTCCAACGGAGGGACCCGCGAGTGGCAGCTCGTGGGAGGGTGAGGGTCGACAGCTTCACCGCCGAAATGAGCATTCGCGGGCTTGCGCAGCAAGCCAACGGACCCTTGCCTCGGTTACCCGTCGGCGTATCAGGCGGATTGTGGCGCCGGCGTGGTTGGCATGCGGATGCGGCCCTGCGAGGCGGCGTCGAAGAAGAAGGCGTGATCGACGTCGAAATCGATGCCGACCGGCGTGCCGATCGCCTGCTCGTAGTTCTTGTCCATCTTCACGACGGCGAACTGCTCGCCAATGCGGCAGGTGACCAGCGTATGGTCACCGGTGAGCTCGGTCGCATAGATCTCGGCCTCGATCCGGCCCTGGCCCGCCGCGACGGTGCGGCAATCCTCGGGCCGCACGCCCATCACCGCGGCGCCGGCATGGGCGGCCGCCGGCGTGTTGAGGCCGAAGCCGGGACCGGCGAACGCGCCGTTCCGCATGGCGCCCTCCAGGAAATTCATCGGCGGCGAGCCGACGAAGCCGGCGACGAACAGGTTTTCCGGGTCGTTGTAGATCTCGCGCGGCGTGCCGAGCTGCTGAATGCGGCCCTGGTTCAGGATGGCGACGCGGTGGGCCAGCGTCATCGCCTCGATCTGGTCGTGGGTGACGTAGACCGTGGTGACGCCGAGCTCGTGCTGCATGTGCTTGAGCTCCGAGCGCATGTGCACGCGCAGCTTGGCGTCCAGGTTCGACAGCGGCTCGTCCATCAGGAAGGCCGCCGGCCGGCGCACCATGGCCCGGGCCAGCGCCACGCGCTGACGCTGGCCGCCCGAAAGCTGGCGCGGATAGCGGTCGAGCAGCGCGTCGAGCTGCACCTGCCGCGCCACCTCGCGCACGGCCCGGTCGCGCTCGGCCGCCGGCGTCTTGCGCAGCACCAGCGGGTAGGCGATGTTCTGCGCCACCGTCTTGTGCGGGTAGAGCGCGTTGCTCTGGAACACCATGGCGACGTCGCGGTATTTCGGCAGCACGTCGGTGACGTCGCGCTCGCCGATGAAGATCCGGCCGCCGCTGGCCGTCTCCAGACCGGCGATCATGCGCAGGGCCGTGGTCTTGCCGCAGCCGGACGGGCCGAGCAGGACCAGGAACTCGCCGGGCTCGACGGTCATGCTGAGTTCGTGCAGCACCTGGACGGCGCCAAAGGATTTCGAAAGCCGGTCGAGCCTGATCCGCATGCCGTGCTCAGCCCTTCACCGCGCCGATCAGCAGGCCGCGCGCGATGAACTTCTGCAGCGCCACGGCGACGGCGGTGACCGGCAGGATCATGATCACGATCAGCACCGACATGTACCACCATTGCGGCCCGCGCGTGGCGTTCTGGGCCGAGACCAGCAGCGGCATGGTCTGGGCGTCGACGGTGGAGAGGAACAGCGCCAGCAGGTATTCGTTCCAGGCCAGCACCAGCACCAGCAGCGACGTGGCGGCGAGGCCGGGCTTGGCCAGCGGCAGCACGACGTCGAAGAAGATGCGGTAGCGCGAGGCGCCGTCGATCTGCGCGCTCTCTTCCAGGTCGGTGGGGATCGAGGCGAAGAAGTCGTACATCAGCCAGACGACGATCGGCAGGTTCACGGTCATGTAGGTCAGGATCAGCGCCAGGTGCGTGTCCAGCAGGCCGAGCTGCTGGAACATCACGTAGATCGGGATCGCGGCCACGACCGGCGGCAGGATGCGCTGCGAGATGATCCAGAACAGGATGTCGCCGTTGCCGACGCTGCGCCGGAAGCGGCCGGCGAGCGCCCGGGCCAGGAACACGAAGACGGCGATGCCGGCGACGGCTGCCAACTGCCAGGGCACGCCGAAGGCGATTACCGCGACGACGACGGCGGCGAGCGCGACGACGAACAGCCCGATCGTGCCGAGCTTCGGCCGGTAGTCGATGCGGGCGAGCGCATAGGCGGCCATGCTGCCGACGACGACGGCGAGCGCCGTGCTGGCGCCGGCGATGATCACCGAGTTCAGGTAGGGACGGAAGGTGTCGCGGCCGATCTCGACGAAGATGTAGTGCCAGGCATGCGGCGACGGCGTGAAGTCGACGAAGGGCAGGTAGTTCGGCCCGTCGGCGACGTGGATCGGCAGCTTCAGCGAGGTCACCAGCAGCCAGTAGAACGGAAACAGCACCACGAAGGTCCAGAACAGCAGGCCGGCATAGACCAGCACCCGGGTCGCCGGCGCCTGCCGGCCGAGGCGCCTCGGCTCGAACAGGCGCGATGCCCAGGACCGCGGCGGCACGGCGCCGGTCATCGCCCGTGCTCCCGGTATCGCAGCACGACCAGGTTGAAGAAGGACACGCAGAGGATGATCGCCACGAACAGCAGCATATAGGAGACCGCGGCCGAGCCGCCGAGGTTCAGCGTGCGCCAGGCGATGAAGGCGTGCAGCGTCATCGATTCCGTGGCGATGCCGGGGCCGCCGTTGGTCAGGACGTTCGGCAGGTCGATGATCTTGAAGGCCTCGATCACCCGGATCAGCATCACGGTCGCGGCCACCGGCGCGATCGCCGGCCAGGTCACGTCGCGGAACACCCGCCACGGTCCGGCGCCGTCCAGTTCCGCCGCCTCGACCTGGTCGCGCGGCTGGTTCTCGATCGCCGCCAGCATGACGATGAAGATGAAGGGAATCCACTGCCAGGAGTCGCCGATCACCACGACCAGCCGGGCCGACCAGGCGTCCGACGCCCAGGCGAAATCGCCGAGGCCGAAGGCGGCCCAGACCGGCGCGAACGGCCCCTTGGTCATGTCGGCCAGCATGCGGAAGGTGTAGGCGATGCCGACCGGCGTCACCATCAGCGGCAGGAAGAACACGACCCTAAAGAACGTCCGGCCGACGACCGGCTGGGCGCAGAGCAGGGCCAGCCCGAGGCCGGCCAGGAATTGCGCCGAACAGCCGACGATGACGTAGAACAGCGTCACCATGAGCGAGCCGAGCGCGCCGCCGGGCGCGAGCGTGACGCTGGCCAGGGCCACCAGCCCCAGGGCCAGCGCCATGAAGATCAGCCGGCCGAGCAGGCCGACGACGCCGGCGCCGCCGCCGCGCAGATAGCGCCAGAGCCAATAGCCGAACGCCAGCAGCAGGCCGCCGAGCAGCAGTCCGTGCCAGACACCCATGGCGGCGAACTTGCCGAGGAAGTGGTACTGCTCGCTGCCGAACAGCAGCTTCTCGTAGTTGCGGAAGCCGATGTAGCGCAGCTCGAACCCGCCGCGCACGAACTTGAAGCGGCTGAGCGACAGGTAGGCCGAGACCAGCAGGGGAAAGATCGAGAAGGTGAGAATGATCAACACCGTGGGCATCAGGAACACCCAGCGGGCCTGCCGGTCGAGCCATTCCGATCCGGTCGTGTTGGTCATGGCGCGCGGACAGCGGCCGCGCCGGGGCCGATCGACTCCGGCGCGGCGCCGTGTTTCACCGCTCTGCCGTTACTGGCCGAGCGTGGCCTTGTAGGCCGCGAGCTGGTCCTCGAGCCCCAGCTCGTCGTTCAACTCGCGCCAGCCTTCCTCGATGGTCTCCATCGCCTCGGCGACCGACAGCTCGCCCGCCAGCAGGCGCGCGATGGCCGTGTCCAGCACCACCTGCTGATAGCGCTGGTTCTGCGGGATGCGCAGGTCCAGCATCATGTTCGGGCTGTCGAGGCTGGCGCCGATGGCGCCGAGATAGTTCTCGGCCGCCTTCCGGCTCATGCCGGCGGCCGTCCAGTTCGACAGGTCCTTGAACTGTGACAGGCGATAGGGGTTGAAGCCGGTCTTGCCGATGGTGACGTCGCTGTTGGACTGGGCCGGCTGGCTCATATGGGAGAAGAAGGCGTAGGCCGCGTCCTTGACCCTGGCGTCGGCCGCCGAATTGACGCCGCCGGACCAGCCGCCGAAGGCCGCGAACGGCGCCCGGTTGACGCCGTTCACGGCATGCGGGCAGGTCCCGGCGTCGCAGGCGACGAGCTTGCCGCTCGACCGGTCCAGCACCTGGCGCGAGCCCGGCAGCATGATGGCGCCGACCTTGTCGATCACCTTCGAGCTGGCCGGATCGATGGCGAGCGTGCCGATATCGCCCCAGTCGACGGTCAGCGCGCATTGGCCGCTGGTGAACAGGCCGCGGGTGTCGCCGACGTCGAGGTTGATCTCGTCCGGCGGGCCGAAGGCGGTCGTCTTCACATAGACGTCGAGCGCGGCGGCGAAGGCGTCGTTGTTGATGAGCGGCCGCATGTCGGCGGTGTCGAAGAAGGCGCCCTGGCCGGTGCCCTTCGCCTGCAGGAAGCCGCCGGCGATCGACAGGATCGCCCAATAGGCCTGCGCGTTGCGCTTCTTCGAGATGCAGGAGCCGTAGTCGGCCTTGCCGTCGCCGTTCATGTCCATGCCGTGCGCGGCCCCGGCAAGCGCCAGATAGTCGTCCCAGGTCTCCGGCGGCGCCTTGCCCAGCTTGTCGAGCACGTCGGTGCGGTAGTAGACCATCTGAAAATCACCGTCCAAGGTGATCATGTAGGTCCGGCCCTTGTACTGCTGGCTGAACTCGCGGAAGAACGGCGCGATGTCGTCGACCTTCAGGTCGGCGTCGGCGGCGACCCGGTCGGTCAGGTCCTCCAGATAGCCCGGCTCGACATAGTCGACCATCCATTGCGGCGCGAACACGGCGGCGTCGATGCTGTTGGTGCCGGCGGCCCAGTCGGTTAGCAACTTGTTGTAGAGGTCCGAGAACGGCACCGTGACGACGTTGACCTTGGCGCCGGTCAGCGCCTCGAAGTCCGGCGCCCGGCGCTGCAGCGGCTCGGCGATCTGCGGTCCGGTGAATGTCATGACGTTGACGGTGACGCCATCGAAGGGCTTGTCGGCGGCGGCCGTCGAGACGGTGCCGGCGACGGCCAGCAGCGTGCCCGCCAGCACGGCGAGCGTCGAACGAATGGACTTCGGCATGTCTTAACCTCCCCTGGGTCTGGTTCTTTTTCGTCGCCGCGTTCCCGGCGTTGGACGGATCGTAGCCGGCTTTCGCGGCCGTGTCTTCGTGGACCTGTGCGTCGGCGGCGCTACTTGGTGCCGTACATGCGGTCGCCGGCATCCCCCAGGCCCGGCACGATGTAGCCGTGGTCGTCCAGCCGGTCGTCGACGGCGGCGGTGAAGACCGGCACGTCGGCGTGCGCCTCCTGGAAGGTCCGCAGGCCCTCGGGCGCGGCCAGCAGGCAGACGAAGCGGATGTCATTGGCGCCGGACTCCTTGATGCGGGTCACGGCGGCGGCCGAGGAGTTGCCGGTCGCCAGCATGGGATCGACGACGATGACCAGCCGCTCGCCGAGGCCGCCGGGAAGCTTCAGATAGTACTCGACCGGGTGCAGGGTCTCGGGGTCGCGGTAGAGC
>JANQKO010000021.1 GCA_028281075.1 Alphaproteobacteria bacterium
CGCCGAAGGACCGGGACATCGCCATGGTGTTCCAGAACTACGCGCTCTATCCGCACATGACGGTGTCCGAGAACATGTCCTTCGGCCTGCGCCTGAAGCGCTTTCCCAAGGCCGAGATCCGCCAACGCGTCGACGAGGCCGCGCGCATTCTCAACATCACTGACCTGCTGGAACGGAAGCCCCGGCAGCTTTCCGGCGGCCAGCGCCAGCGTGTCGCCATGGGCCGGGCCATCGTGCGCAATCCCAAGGTCTTCCTGTTCGACGAGCCGCTGTCGAACCTCGACGCCAAGCTGCGCGTGCAGATGCGCACCGAGATCAAGCGCGTGCATCAGAAGGTGCCGGTGACGACGGTCTACGTCACCCACGACCAGATTGAGGCGATGACGTTGGCCGATCGCGTCGTGGTCATGAACAACGGCCTGATCGAGCAGGTCGACGCGCCGAACGTGCTCTACCATTCGCCGGCGACCCGGTTCGTCGCCGGCTTCATCGGCTCGCCGGCCATGAACTTCCTGCCTTGCCGGCTGGAGCAGAACGCCGCCGCGCTGACGCTGCGTCTGTCGGACGAGATCCGGCTGCCGCTGCCGGATTCGCGTACCGAGCGCTATCGGGCCCATGTCGACCGGCCGCTGCTGTTCGGCATCAGGCCCGAGCATCTGACCGAGGTCCGCCCACACGCCAACGGCGTCGACATGGCCGAGCTCTCGGCGACGCCCGACGTGGTCGAGCCCATGGGCATGGAAACCCTGGTCTATTTCTCGATCGACGGCGAGGAGGTCTGCGCCCGTCTCGATCCGGTCGCCGGGCCCGAGGTCAACCAGCCCATCGGCCTCGCCGCCAACCTCGGCCACATGCACCTGATCGACCCCGACACCGACCGCGTCCTCTGACGCGGTCAATGAGAAGAGGATTCACCACGGAGGCACGGAGGACACGGAGAAACAAAAAGGTTTATCGGCGCGGAGCGCCGGAAAAGAAAGTTGTTTCTCCGTGTCCTCTGCGCCTCTGTGGTCAATCAACGCGGCCCCTCCGCCCGCACCGCGCCTGACGGCTACGGCGCCGTGTTCAGCAGACGCGGCGTGTCGGTGCGCAGCAGTTCGACCAGCGCCTCCAGCGTGGCCCCGCGATAGCCGCCGCGCCGCTGCACCAGCACCACCGGCACCTCCGGCTTCATGCCGGCGACCTCGACAACGCGCAGGCTGCCGACGCGCAGCTCCTCGCGGATGCTGGCGAGCGGCATCAGCGAGATCCCGAACCCGGCCTCGACCAGCCGCTTCTGCGCCGTCAGGCTGTCGATCGTGGTGATCGCCGGCTCGCTCAGGCCGGCCGCGATGAGCTGCGTCTCCAGCATGCGGCCGAAGGATTCCGGCTGCGCGCGGCTCGTCGGAAAGCCGAGCCAGCGGTCCCCGGCGAAGACCTTGATGTGCTTGACCCGCTTCGCCCGCACGCGGTGGCCCGCCGGCACCACCACGAACAGCCGTTCGGCGCCGAGCGGGCGCACCTCCAGCCGCCGGTCGTTGTCCGGCCAGTAGCGCAGCCCCAGGTCGGCGTCGCCCCGGCGCACCAGGTCGCTCACCTCGCGGCTCGTCGCCGTGCGCAGCTCGATGCGTGCTTCGGCGAACTGCGCCTGGAACTTGCGTAGGGTGCCGACGACATGCGCGTCCGCCAGCGTGCCGACGATCGCCAGGGTCAGCGCGTCGGCCGGCCGTGCGCCGATCCCGCGCACCGCCTTGGCGCCGTCGCGCATGGCGGCCAGCGCCGCCTCCGCGTGCGGCAGCAGCGCCCGGCCCGCCGACGTCAGCGCCACCCCGCGCCCGACCCGCTCGAACAGCGGCGCCCCCAGCGCGTCCTGCAGCAGCGCGATCCGCCGGCTGATCGCCGGCTGCGACCGGTTCAACCGTTCCGACGCCTTCGTGAAACCGCCGAGCTCGGCGATGCAGACGAACGCCTCGATCTCGTCCAGAGTCATATCATCAGAATAACTGATGAATAAGAGAAATACTATGCATTCGACATATGGCCAGTTGACGGGCAATCTCTCCCGGATATCGAACACCGATCGACGCGCACGAATGCCCTCGGCCCGCACCAGCCCCAGGAGCCACCCATGACCGACCAGACCGCCAAGGCCGTCGCCTTCCGCGACCTGCACGACCGGCCCGAGCCGTTCCTGCTGCCGAACCCCTGGGACGCCGGCAGCGCCCGGCTGCTGGCCGGCCTCGGTTTCCCGGCGCTCGCCACCACCAGCCTCGGCGTCGCCGTCAACCACGGCAAGGCCCGCGCGTCGGCCGACGAGATCATCGAGAACTGCCGCGTTATCGCCCAGGCAACCGACCTGCCGGTGAACGCCGATCTCGAAAACGGCTATGCCGACGATCCGGAGGAGGCCGCGAAGATGATCGCGCGGGCCCACGAGGCCGGTGTCGTCGGCGCCTCCATCGAGGACGCCACCGGCGACCGCGCCAAGCCGATCTACGAATTCGACCTCGCCGTCGCCCGCGTCGCGGCCGCGGTCGAGGCGGCCCGCGCCCTGCCGCAGCCGTTCCTGCTCACGGCCCGGGCCGAGGGCCTGCTCTACCGCGTCAACGACCTGGACGAGATCATCCGCCGCCTGCAGGCCTTCGAGGCCGTCGGCGCCGACGTGCTCTACGCGCCGGCGCTGATGACGACATCAGACATGCGCACCGTCGTTACGTCGGTGGGCAAGCCCGTCAACGTCGTCATGGGCCTCTCGGATCCTAACATCACGCTGGATCAACTCGCGGACGCCGGCGTCCGCCGCGTCAGCATCGGCGGCGCCTTCTCCCGCGTCGCCCTGCAGGCCGTCACCCGCGCCGCCACGGAAATGAAGGAAGGCCGCTTCACCTTCGCCGCCGACCTGTTCCCGGTCAGGGAGCTCCGCCGCATCTTCCCCGCCGGCCCAAAAAATTGAATGAACCACAGAGGCACCGAGGACACAGAGAACCAACCTGTTTGTTCGGCGCTTCGCGCCAATCGACTTTCTCTCTGTCCTCGGTGCCTCTGTGGTGAAAAGTCCGGACGATGCATTACGGTGACAGTGCACTTTATTGTCGCTGGCTTGTTGCTTTGACGGGATATTGATGACCAGGCAGCGGCTTGACGCAGTCCAGGGTGCTGGTCCGGCCTGACCACAGCACCGAAACCGACCCACGTTCAATGGAACCAGTTGAATTGTTTGGATTTGTGCGCCGTCATCATAAAAAGTGCACTGTCACCGTAATAACCGTAATACTAATACCGAAAAGCCGGTTGGCGCGAAGCGCCGAAGAAACAGGTTTGTTCTTCGTGTCTTTGCGTCTTTGTGGTGAAAAGTCCGGACGATGGCACCCATGCCTAGTCGCCCGGCTTTTTCAGGGCGTCGAGGGCGCGGCGGTCTCGCTTGGTGGGGCGGCCGCTGCCGGGGGCGCGGGCGGGGGGTGCACCGGCGGGCTCGGGCGCGTCGGCTTCGGCCGGGCGCGGGGCGGGCGGGTCGAGGTCTTCGTAGAGGGTCTGGGCCTCGGCGGCGGGGCCGCGGCGCTGGCCCAGGTCCAGGACCTTGATTACGCGGATGCGGCGGGCCTGCGGGAAGGTCAGCACGTCGCCCACCTTGAGGGTGGCGCTCGACTTGGCGATGACCTGGCGGTTCACGCGCACGCGGCGGCCGTCGCAGGCCTTGGCGGCGAGCGTCCGGCTCTTGAAGAACCGGGCGAACCAGAGCCAGCGGTCGATGCGTTGGCTGTCCGGCATCCGCCGCCGTCAGTCGCCGCCGTTGAGACGGCCGAGCGCCGCGAAGGGCGAGTGCGCCCGCGCGCGCTTTGTCGCCGCCTGCCTGTGCTTGGCGCGGCCCGGCCGCCCGGCGAAGCGGTAGAGGGTGGTCTCGTCCCTGGTCTGCGCCCGGTAGCCGAGGGCGAGCAGCACCTTGTGCAGGTCCTCGCGGCCACGGCCCAGCAGCGACAGCATGGCATGGTCCGGCGCGAAGGGGCCGGCGCGGGATGCTTCCCGCGCGGCGCCGGCGAGCCGATCCGCCATGTCGACGCGCACGGCGAGGCCGCCGATCAGGCGATAGCCGCAGGCGGCGTAGAAGCCGGGATCGAGGTCCGGATCGGCGTCGAGCGAGACCAGGCCCGGCGGCGGTGGCAGGTTGCCGTCCTGGCCCTGGTGCGCGGCCCAGAGCCGGCTGCGCGCGGCCTGCCGCTCGGGTTTCACCAGCGCGGGCAGGAAGACGTCGACGAAGCCGAGCCGGAGCCCCAGCTTTTTCAGGGCCTTGCGGTCGTCCGGCGTCAGCGTGTCGATCAGCGGCTGCACGGTCTCGCGCGCGACCACGCCCAGGCCTTCCGCTACCTGGAAGGCGAGCCCGCGCGCGGCGCCCGAGAGGTCGGCGGCGCGCAGCCGCGCGAGCTGCGGGCAGACCCGGACCAGCTCGGCCTCGAGCCAGTCGCTGAAGCGCCGCCGCACGCGCTCGCGCAAGGGGCCCGAGACATGCTCGGTCGACATGAGATCGACCCGTGGCGTCAGCGGGTGCGGGCCGGCGACCAAACGCGCGACCGGCGCGCCGCGCCACCACAGCCGGTTGTCGTCCTTCCAGGCGATGTCGCCGTGATCGGCCTCGGCGCAGTGGCTCGCCTGCTTGACGATCTCGCGCGCCAGCACCCGGTTGGCCGCCGTGCGGACGGCCCGGCCCTCGGGGCCATGCAGCGCGGCGTCCGCCGTGAAGCGCAGGCCCCGGAGCTTGCCGACATACTGGCCCTCGACCAGCACGTCGCCGTCGGCGGTGACGGCGCCGAACAGCTCCTGCTTCTCGCGCAGGCGGCGGAACAGCGCCGCCGTGCGCCGATCGACGAAGCGCGCGGTCAGCGCCGCGTGCAGCGCGTCCGACAGCCGGTCTTCCAGCGCCCGCGTGCGCTCGCGCCAGTGCGCGGCGTCGGCCACCCAGTCGGCACGGTTCGTGACATAGGTCCAGGTGCGGACATGCGCGATGCGGTTCGCCAGCGTATCGATGTCACCGTCCGTGCTGTCGAGCCGGCGGACCTGCTCGGCGATCCAGTCCGTCGGCAGCACGCCCGCCGGCCGCATGAGATAGAGGTAGATCCGCCCCAGCAGGCGGTGGTGGGCGTCGGCCATGGTCTTGCGGAAATCGGGAATCTGGCAGACCTGCCAGAGCTGCTTGACGGCGGCCGGTCCGGCCGCGGCCTCGGTGACCTCCGGATCGGCGGCGAGCCGTTTCAGCGCCAGCACGTCGTCGGCGTCGCGGGCCCGGATCATCTCGTCGCGCGGCGCCGGCATGGCGAGACTGTGGATCAGCGCCGGCAGCGAGCGAAAGCCGAGACGGCTGTTGCGCCAGTGCAGCTGCCGGACCGCCTCGAAGCGGTGGTTGACGATGTCCTCGACCAGCTCCGGGTCGAGCTCGCCGGCCCCGGCCGTTAGGCCGAAGGTGCCGTCGTTCATGTGTCGGCCCGCGCGGCCGGCGATCTGGCCGATCTCGGCCGCCGTCAGCCGCCGCATGTGCAGCCCGTCGAACTTGCGCAGGCCTGCGAAGGCGACATGGTCGACGTCCATGTTCAAGCCCATGCCGATGGCGTCCGTCGCCACGAGATAGTCGACCTCGCCCGACTGGTAGAGCGCGACCTGGGCGTTGCGGGTGCGCGGGCTGAGCGCGCCCAGCACCACCGCCGCGCCGCCGCGCTGCCGGCGCATCAGCTCGGCCAGCGCATAGACGTCGGCGGCCGAGAAGGCGACCACGGCCGAGCGCCGGGGCAGCCGGGAGAGCTTGCGTTCCCCCGCGTAGCCGAGCCGTGAGAAGCGCGGCCGGGAGATGTATTCCGCGTCCGGCAGCAGCCGGCGGATGATCGGCCGCATGGTCTCGGCGCCGAGGAACATGGTCTCGCGCTCGCCGCGGGCCCTGAGCAGCCGGTCGGTGAAGACATGGCCGCGCTCGGCGTCGGCGCAAAGCTGGATCTCGTCGACGGCCAGGAAGTCGACCGTGCGCTCCAGCGGCATCGATTCGACCGTGCAGACGTAGTAGTGCGGGTGCGGCGGGACGATCTTTTCCTCGCCGGTGATCAGCGCCACGTTGCGCTGGCCGCGCTGGGCCACCACGCGGTCGTAGATCTCGCGCGCCAGCAGCCGCAGCGGCAGGCCGATCATGCCGCTCGGATGCCCCAGCATCCGTTCCACCGCCAGATGGGTCTTGCCGGTATTGGTCGGCCCGAGCACGGCGACGATACGGCCGTCTCGCGGCATACTGAAACGTGCCGCCATTTGAAGATAACAATCGGTGCTCGGGGCCCGATTGGCAAGTCCGCACGCGCGTGTATGATCGGCCGCATGGACAGCATCGACGGCATGCACCCGACGCCCGATCAGCTCGCGCGGCTGGGCGCCATGGACGACGACGGGCCGGTCGTCATGCTCAATCTGGTGAAGTTCCGCGCGTGCTCGCTCGACGGCGACGGCAGTGGCGAGGATGCCTACCTGCGCTACAGCCGGGGCACGATGCCGCTGATCAAGGCGCGCGGCGGCACCATCATCTGGTCCGGCCGTCAGGACCAGGTGGCGATCGGCGACGATGCCGGCGACGACTGGGATCTCGCCGTGCTGGTGTCGTACCCCAGCCGCGCGGCGTTCATCGACATGATGACGTCGGACGAATACGCGGCCGTCAATCCGCACCGCCTGAACGGTCTCGCCCGCCATGTGATCCTGGCCACGACGACGCAGTATGCCAAGCTGAA
>JANQKO010000040.1 GCA_028281075.1 Alphaproteobacteria bacterium
GGCGGCCGCGCCAGCCTGGGCCTGGGACGCTATCGCCTGCGGGTCATGGCCTGACGGAGGCGGACGGGATGCGGATCGATCCGGCGACGGCCGCCGTCGTCATCTCGGAAAACGACAGCGAGGCCCTGGCCATCGTCGACCTGCTGGAAAACGGCGCCCCCGGCGGCGCGGCGGCGGGCGTCGCGGTGCTGGCGAAACCGGCCGGCTGGGGCGCCGACATCGCGCTCGCTCAGGACGACCTGTCGCGGCTCGACGGCCGCGACGTCGTCGTCCTGGTCGAGCAGCCGTCGGCGACCCTGGAGCGGCAACTGGCACGCGCCGGCAAGACCGTGATCCATATCGACCACCATCTCTATGCCCGCCCCGGCGGCGACGTGGTCGACCGGCGGCATCCGTCCTCGTCGCTGGAACAGGTGGCGGCGGCGTTCGGCGTCGCGGCGCTGGATCCCCAGCAGCGGCTGATCAGCGAGAATGACCGCGGCTATATCCCGGCGCTGGCGGCCGAGGTGTTCCGTCAGCGGCGCGACGCGTTGCGGCAGGTCTTCGCCGGGGCCGGCCTGGATGACGGCAACGGCAACAATGCCGACTACGACGAAGCCGACGCCAGGGCGTTCGCGTCGCGGCTGTCGGTGGCGCACGACACCCGCCTTCCGGCCGCCGTCGAGGCGCTTCAGGCGGCGGTCCATGCCGTCCGGCGACGCGAGGTGGCGATCGCGCTGGCCCTGCACCATGGCCGCGATGCCGCCGCCGCCGACGAAGACGGTGCCGAAGACCTGATCACGGAGATCGAAGCCTGGCTGGATGCGGCCGGCGGCTGCCCCTGCCACCGCGAGCTGTCGTGCCGCGAGACCGGCATCGATGCGCCAGCGCTGCACCTGCTGCTGGCGCCCATCCGATACCGCTGGGGCCTGGGCGACGCGCTCTACCGGCGCCTGCTGCGGCGGCACTTGCACGCGCTGCGCGCGCCGTCGTTCGACGAGATGTTCGAGGCGACGGCCAACCAGGCCGGCAGGTTCCGGCGCCGGCCGGGCGTCGTCACGGCCTGGCTGGGCCGTCTGCGCGCCGCGCTGACCGAACGGCACGACGTGTTGTCGCTGTTCGTCGACGACGCCGACTGGGCCGGCGCGTCGGAGCCGTCGGACCTGTTCGATGCCGGCATGGTGCGGCAGCTCGAATTCTCCGGCGGCGGCGGGCATGCCCCGCTGCTGACCGACCTGCTGCTGGCGGCGGGCCGGCCGCATGCCGCCACCGGCAGCCTGTCGATGTGGATCGGCGGCAGCGACGGCTGCTTCCTCGGCGCCGCGGTCCGCCTGGACCGGCCGTCGGAGCGCGAGAAGCTGGACGGGCTGGCGGACCGGATCCTGAACAACGTGCTGGGCGGAAACCGTCCCGTCGTCGCCTGGCGGGCGCACTTCTTCCAGCCCATGATCTTCAATCCACCGCCGGGCAAGACGGGCTACAGGACCCGCGCCTGCCTGCGCACCCGCGACCAGGAGGCCGGGAGCGGCGAGACCACCGACATGGGCGAGGCGGCGGCGCAAGCATTGAAGATCGACGGCAAAGCCGTGCTGACGCAGGAACGGACCTATTTCCTGCCGCACCTGCGCGAGTTCCTGCTGCCCGCGACCGAAGGCCGCCCGAGCTACGACAGGAACAGCCGGTTGCACAGCTTGTGGGTGGCGCCGCCCGCCGGCGAATCCCTATCACTGCGGCTGCGCTGGACCGAACGCGCGCCACGGCGGCCCCTGACCCTGCCGCTGCATTCGGTCCGGGTCCACCACTTCTTCAACCGCACGCTGCTGGTCGAATGGGTGGTGGGCTACGAGGAGGTCGAGATCGCCGACGGCCTGCGCGGCGGCGACGGCGCGCCCGGGCCCTATTGGGCCCGGCTGCTGGCCTGGCGCCGGCCGCCGGACGGCATTCCCTGCATGGCGGCCGAGGTGATGGAGGTCGTGGCCAAGGCACGCATGACATCCTCGCCGTTCCGGACGACGGCGCCGAACGACCTGGTCGAGATATCGCTGCTGTCGGGCGACGCAACGCCCAGCGACGACAACACGCTGGAATACGGCGCCCATGTCACCGACGAACGGGCGCGGACCCCCAACGCCATCGAAGGCTGGTTCCGGACGCTGGCGACCATGGCGCTGACGCCGCTGGACCTGGCGCCCGGCTCGGGCATCGAGCCCGCGGCCGGAACGGCGGTCAGCCTGAACGACGAGCGTGGCCGGGTCGCGGCCTCGATGGTATTGAGCGGCGGCAATCCGGACACCGAGCCCGGCCGCCGGCTGCTGGACGTCATGTTCAGCCGCTGGCTGTCGGTCGACGGCTGGGGCGGCGACTTCGCCTATGACGGCGATTTCGCGCGCCGGGAAATGCGGGCCGGCCGCTACGACCGCTTCGCCGGCTGGGGCAGCCTCTACGGCGCCAGCAGCCACAGCTTCGTGTTCCTCGGATTCGACGAGCCCTATTTCGTTCGTCCCCATATCCATCGCATCCACATGCGCACGCTGTACCGGCGGATGTATATGCTGATCCTGTTCTACGAGGTGATCCTGAACAAGTTCGCCCTCGACCTGACCCGGCTGGCACAAAACGACCTTGATGACGGCGGTACCGCCGCCAGGCTGGAGACGGAGATGCAGACGCTGCGCGAGGACTTCCTGACCTTCACCAACGGCCTGTGGTTCGCGCAGGTGACCTCGCAGATCCAGGGGCGGGAACTGTTCGCCCTGATGCGCGCACACAGCACCATCGACGCCGAGTACCAACTGATCCTGGGCGAGATCGAACGGACCGATCAGTATTACGACGACCGGCAGTCGCGGGCGGTGCGGCGCCTGGACATCTTCGTCCGCCGCCTGGGCCTGCCCATCGCCGCTTTCCTGACCCTGACAGGCCTGAAGGAAGATTGGGTCGCCGGCGCCTTTCCCTATTACGACGGCATCGCCGGCCTCCGGCACGCCATACTGTGGCTGCTGTCCTCCGGCGGCGAGTCTGGGGCGCCAACCCCGTACTGGTCGTGGAATTTCGCGGTCAACGTGCTGATGGCGCTCTTCGTGGCCGGCAGCGTTCTCGACAAGTCGGAGCGGCGACGCTTGAAGGACCATCGTTTGATCGGTTTCGACCCGACGCCGGTGTCACGATGGCTGCTCGCCGGCCTCGGCCTGCTGATTCTGGGATTCGCCATCTGGCATTGAACCGACGCCCGGCGACTTGGCCGGCATGATCGCGCCACGTGAAGCGATAACCCTTGCACGCACGACGGCACGACCGGAGATTGCGGGCCGGCTTCCATGGAAGAGCCACAGGCCGCGGGCGCGATACCCGGCGCCCGCCAGTGCCGGTCGCCGGCCGGAAAATACAAACGGGCAGATGTCCGCGAATCGACTGGAGAAACCGGTAGCGATTCCTTGCGCTTGACGTGCACCACCGCCGCCGGAAAGTCCATGGCCAGCGGTCGGCAAATCGATTCGCATCTGATTATAACAGCAAACGGCACATTTTATTGGAATCCATGTTTTGTTAACCGTACTTATGTTAGGAATAAACATTCGAAGAGCCGAGAAACCTCGGTTTTATTTACAATTTTAGGAATTGGTTAATACGAATCACCCTAACACCTCGGCGGGCATCGAACCGGAAACATCAGCCGTCGAGGAACATGTCATGTCGTCCACAACACGCGCCGCCAAAGGCAAGTCCGGCGCCAACTTCTTCAGCAACATGAAGATCGGCCGCAAGATCGGCCTGGGTTTCGGCGTCACCCTGGCGCTGCTGATGGTGATCAGCGGCGCCGCCTATGTCGGGTTGACCGGAGCAAACGAGAACTTCGCCGAGTACCGTACGTATGCGCGCCAGACCAAGGACCTGGGTCAGGTTCAGAACAACCTCATGATGGCGCGGCTGAACGTCAAAAACTTCATCCAGACGCAGTCGGAGCAGGCCATCGAGACGGTGCGCCAGCGCGTGCAGGCGACCGAGGACAAGATCGAGGGCGTCCTCGAGCTGTTCACCGATCCCGAGGAACGCCGCCAGATCGAGACCGCGGACGAGCATATCGAGGCCTACGAGAAGGGCTTCGAGGACGTGATCAAGCTGTTCCACCAGCGTAACGAGGTCGTGGCCCGGATGAACGAGGCCGGCCCGAAGGCGGAACGCGGCCTGACGCAGATCATGAACAGCGCCTACGAGGACGGCGACGCCCGGGCCAGCTTCATGGCCGGCACGGCGCTGCGGCACCTGCTGCTGGGCCGGCTCTACAGCTTCCGCTTCCTGGACGACAACACGGAAGCCAGCGCGGAACGCGCGAACCAGGAGCTGAGCGATTTCTCCAAGACCTCGGAGCGGATGCTGACCGAGCTGCGGGATCCCGAGCGCCGGCAGCTCGCCACCGACGTCAGCGAGCGGGCCGGCGCCTACCACGCGGCCTTCAAGGAAGTGACCGACCTGATCTTCGAGCGCAACGCGATCATCGAAGGCACGCTGGACAAGCTGGGCCCGCAGATCGCGGGCGAGATGGAGGCGATGATCCTGGACAACATTGTCGACCAGGACGAGCTCGGCCCCGCCGCCGAGGCCGCCATGCAGCGGGCCATCGTGGTCGCGCTGGTGATTTCCGGCTCGGCGCTGCTGATCGGCGCGCTTCTGGCCTATGTCATCGGCCGCGCGATCTCCAAGCCGGTGCTGGCCATGAGCGGCGCCGTCGAGCTGCTGGCGGGCGGCCAGTCGAATGTCGAGCTGCCCTGCATGGCGCAGCAGGATGAGCTGGGCGACATGGCCCGGTCCGTCGACAAGATCCGCATGATCGGCATGCAGGCGGCCCAGGCCAAGGCGGCGCTGGATTCGGCCACGTCCAACTTCTCCATCGCCGACGCGGACTACAACATCGTCTACGCCAACAAGGCCTTCATGGACACGCTCAGGGGCCGCGAGTCGGATATGCGCAAGGACATTCCGAACCTGGACGCCAAGAACGTGGTCGGCACCAACATGGATGTGTTCCACAAGAACCCGTCGCACCAGCGCAGCCTGATGGACGGACTGCGGTCGCCGCATCACGACCAGATCGCGGCCGGCGGCGTGACCTTCGACATGATCGCCTCGCCGATCTTCAGCGCCGAGGGCAACCGCATCGGCACCGCGGTGCAGTGGTCGGACATCACCGAGCAGCTCACGATCGAGCAGGAGGTGGCGGACCTGGTCGCCTCGGCCGGCGCCGGCGACTTCAGCCGGCGGCTGGAGGAGGACGGCAAGCAGGGCTTCATGCTGGAGCTGGCCAAGGGCATGAACGAGCTCGTGAACACGGTCGACCGCGGCCTGAACGAGACCGTCTCGGTGATGTCGGCCATGGCCGAGGGCGACCTGACCCAGCGCATCGCCGGCGACTATCAGGGCACGTTCCTGAAGCTGAAGGACGATGCCAACAAGATGGCCGAGAAGATCGGCGGCATCGCCCGGCGGATCATCGGCGCGACCGAGACCGTCAGCGGCGCGACGGCCGAGATCTCGTCCGGCGCCGGCGACCTGTCGTCACGGACCGAGCAGCAGGCCTCCTCGCTGGAGGAGACCGCGGCCTCCATGGAGGAGCTGTCGGCGACCGTGCGCCAGAACGCCGACAACGCCCAGCAGGCGAACCAGCTCGCCGTCGCCGCCAGGGACGCCGCCAGCACCGGCGGCGAGGTCG
>JANQKO010000067.1 GCA_028281075.1 Alphaproteobacteria bacterium
GGTCGTGTGCTGATTGAAGGACCAGCGCACGACCCGGACACCCTTAGAACTCGATAATCGTGCCGACAATGACGCTGGTGGCGTCGTTCTCGGCGGCCGGGTTGTCGAGGTTGTCGCGGACGTCCCAGATGGTCACGCCGCCGGTCAGCAGGACGCCGGGGCCGAGCTCGTAGGTGCCGCCGACCTGGAAGCCCTTGGTCTCGTCCTCGCCCAGACCGTCGCCTTCCTCGACCTCGGAATTCACGTATTGCACGCCGACGGTCCAGGGACCCTGGCCATAGCCCAGGCCCACGGCCCAGTCGGTGCGGTCGGTATTGCGTCCGCGCGTGCCCTGGTCATCTTCCTTGTACTCGGCGCCGAAGACGAAGCCGGCATACCCGACCTCGAAACCGACACCCCATTGATCCTGGTCTTCGGCCGTCGGAGCGCTGACCTCCAGGTCGCCGGCGGCATAGCCGGCATAGGCGCCGACATCGACGTCGCCGAAGGAATTCACGTAGTTCAGGCCGATCTCGATGATTTCCGACTGCTGGCCGGCGGTCGCCTCGCTCTGGAAGCCGCTGTAGGTGCCGCCACAGGCGAACCCGGAATCGCCGCCCGTGGTGTTTTCCTCGCAATTGTCGGGCGTGTAGGACAGGCCGAGCTGGATGCCGGCGATGCGCGGCGTGAAATAGGTCAGCTTCTCGGAATCGCCTGATATGTTGACGATGGTCGCCGGCGTGCCGACCGAATTGGTCAACGAGGCGAAAACGTCGTCCGGCGTTGACAGACCGACGCCGGCGATCGGCACCGGCGCGCCATAGAACATGGCGTCGGGCGCGGGATCTTCCGAGCCGATCTCGATGCGGCCGAAGGCGCCCTCGAAATAGATGTGGCTCTCGTCGATCTGGTCCTCGCAGGTCTCGGCTTCCAGCGAGATGTTGACGCCGACCGTCAGGCCGTTGTCCAGCACGGTCTCGCCGAAGAACACGACCTCGGCCTCGCGGGCGATCTTGTGGTCGCGGCGGCCCGCGGCCGCCTCGCCGGCGCCGTCATCCTGGTCGCCATAGACGAAGAAGGCATTGAAATGACCACCCAGGCCGACGCGGATCTTGTCGGCGGCGACGGCCTGGCCGGCCGCCAGACCGGCCGCGAGCAACGCTGTCGAACCCAGAAATGCCGCGCGTTTGGTCAAGGCTAACGTCCCCCTCTCGGACAAGTCGATTTCCCGGTGACGCGCGACCGTGACCGCGCTTCATGAGAATGACTCTCAAATCTGAGCGTGACGCTACACAGCCGGCGTCTGGCGCGCAAGCACTTTCTTGAGATCAATTCTCATTTTCATATTAGTAAAATCCGTGCCTTGGCCGGCGGCTACCAGCGCGCGCCGGCCGGGCGTTTCACGGTGGCCAGGAAGTCCAGCAGATGGTCGTGCAGGGCCGGGCCGGCGACGATGACCGAATTGTGCAACGGCTCGGGACCGTTGTAGGTCAGCGGATGGCCACGGGCGTCGCTGGTCCGGCCGCCGGCCTCGTGCACGATCAGCTCGCCGGCGGCGATGTCCCAGTCGCTCTTGCCGTTCAGCGAGACGCAGCCGTCGTAGCGGCCGCAGGCGACCAGCGCCATGCGGTAGGCGATCGAGTTGATGGCCGCGAATTCCAGGTCCTTCGGCGGCGCCGTCCAGCCGGCCCGCTCGAACATGCGGCGGCCGCTCAGCAGCCTGGCGCCGTGGAAGTCGGCGCGGTCGCTGACGCGGATCGGTTCGCCGTTCAGCCGCGCGCCACCGTCGCGCGCCGCCTCGAACAGCTCGTCGGTCGCCGGATTGAAGACGACGCCGGCGACCGGGCGGCCGTCCTCGACCAGCGCGGCGCTGATCGTGAACTCGGGCTTGTTCTGCAGGAACGCCCGGGTGCCGTCGATCGGATCGACGACCCAGACGCGTTGCCGCGCCAGCCGCGCCGGATCGTCCTCGGTCTCCTCGGACAGCCAGCCATAGCCGGGCCGTGCCGCCGTCAGCCGCGATTTCAGGACGTCGTCGATCGCATGATCGGCTTCCGACACCGGGTCGCCCGGTCCCTTTTCCCAGCTCTCGACCTCGCCATGGAAATAGTGCAGGGCGGTCGGGCCCGCCGAGCGCACCGCGTCGATCAGCAGGGCGTGATCCTGGGCGAGACCGCTCAAGTGCCGGCGACCGTCATGCCGTCGATGCGCAGCGTCGGCGCGTTGCTGCCGTAGCGGAACGCCAGGTCGTTCGCCGGTGTCAGCGCCCGGAACATGTCGTTCAGGTTGCCGGCGATGGTCAGCTCGCTGACCGGATAGGCCTTCCGGCCGTTCTCGATCCAGAACCCGGCGGCGCCGCGGCTGTAGTCGCCGGTGACGCCGTTGGCGCCGAAGCCGATCAGCTCGGTGACATAGAGTCCGGCCGGAATTTCGCCGATCAGGTCATCCGGCGACAGGCTTCCGGCCTCGAGATAGAGGTTGCTGGTCGACGGCGCGGGCGGACCGGCAGTGCCGCGGCTGGCATGGCCGGTGCTGGTCAGGCCCAACTGGCGGGCCGAGCTCGAATCCAGCAGCCAGGTCCGCAGCCGGCCGTCCTCGATCAGGACGGTCCGGCGGTTGGCGACGCCCTCGCCGTCGAACGGCTTCGAGGCCAGCCCGCGGCGGCGGTGCGGATCGTCGACCACGCGCAGGCCGTCGGCGAAGACCTGCTCGCCCATCCGGTCCTTCAGGAAACTCGTGCCGCGGGCGACGGCGGCACCGGAAATCGCGCCGGCGAAATGGCCCAGCAGGCTGCGCGAGACGCGCGGATCGAAGACCACCGGCGCCTGCTGCGTCGCCACCTTCCTTGGGTCCAGCCGGGCGACGGCGCTCTCGCCGGCCTTGCGGCCGACGCTTTCGGGATCGTCGAGATCGTCGGCGTGGCGGGCCGTGGAATGTTCGTAGTCCCGTTCCATGGCGGTGCCGCTGCCGGCGACGACGGAGGCGTAGAAGCCGTGCGTCGAGGTGCCGTAGCTGCCGGCGAAGCCGTGGCTGGTGGCCAGCGCGATGCGCGACCGGCTCCAGCTCGCGCCGGCTTCCTCGGACAGGCTGACGCCGTCTACGGCCAGCGCGCTCGCCTCGGCGGCTGCGGCCTTGTCATAGAGCGCCCGCGCGTCGGGCTCGCTGGCGTCGTCGAGATCGAGGTCGGCGACGGTCTGGCACAGCAGCGCCGCGTCGGCCAGGCCGCAGTTCGGGTCTTCCGGCGCGGTGCGCGCCATGTCGACGACGCGTCCGACCAGCTCGTCCAGCGCCGGCCCGCTGAAATCGTTCGACGAGACGAAGGCCTGGCGCTTGCCGACGAAGGCGCGCAATCCCAGATCACGGCCCTCCGAGCGCTGCAGGTCTTCCGGCTTGCCGGCGCGATAGCTGACATCGAGCGAGATGCCGTCGAAGACCACCGCGTCGGCTGCATCGGCGCCGGCGCGTTTCGCCTTGGCGATGAGGTCGCGCAACAGGTTCAGATGATCGCTGGCGCCGCCGTTCGGCTGCGGCATGTCGCTTGCTCCTTCAGAGATGTCGGTTCGACGCGATGCGGCCGGACACTAGCACATATATGAGAGCGCCCGTCGCTGGCAACGCCGCGGATGGTCCGGGCCGGATTTGCGCCGGCTACTTTGCGAGATTTTTACGAATGCCGGCGATCATGGCTCGGCAAGGGGTGACGCCCGTCAAAACCGACGTGGCGTGTCCATGGAGAACCCGATGCCGACCGCGCCCGTTCCCTTCGTCCGGATGTCGACCGAGGCCCGTCACGCCGCCACCGCGGCCGACCTGCTGAACGTCCGCGAATACCATCTCTTCGCGCTCGCCCGCCGCCGGCAGCTTGGCCGGGCGGCGACCGAACGGGACGTCGAGCCGCATTTCATGCGCTACCTGAAAAGCGGCGAGGTGCCGGCCTGGGTCGCGACGTTCAGCCGCGACGTCATCGCCAGGGCCGGCCGTGGCGATTTCGACCCCCGGTCCTTCGGTGGCGAGAATGGCGAGGCGCAGGAGCTCCGCTCGCCGCCGCGCCTGCGCCGCTTCGAGACCGGCAACCTGGTGGTTTTCGCCGTCGCCAGCATCTGCTGCTGGCTGATCACCCAATACGCCGGGGCTTAGACCGGTTTCCGCCGCCGTCCCCGTGGCGGCATTTGCCAATCTGCTTGACCGGGCTACAGTTTCCGTCGTTACGGGCGGAACGGAGAGCGGGACATGGCGTTGGCGTCCGCGGCCGAGGGCGCGTCGGTCGCGATCAGCGGCCTGCGGTTCGACATCGGCGGCCGGCGGATCCTGGACGTGGCCGACTGGTTCGTGGCGCCGGGCCGCCAGGCCCTGCTGCTTGGGCCCTCGGGCAGCGGCAAGACCACGCTGCTGAATCTGCTGGCCGGCCTGTCGCGGCCGACGGCCGGCGCGGTCGCCGTCGGCGGACGGGACCTGGCCGGCATGCCGGCGGCGGCGCGCGACAGGTTCCGCGGCCGCGAGATCGGCATCGTCTTCCAGTCGCTGCATCTGGTGGGCGCGCTGAGCGTCGCCGGCAACCTGCGTCTCGCCCGCTATCTCGCCCGGCTGCCGGCGGCCGAGGCCGATATCGAGCGGCTGCTGGACGCGCTGGATCTCGCCGGCCGCGCGGCGGCGCGGCCGGCCGACCTGAGCCAGGGCGAGGCCCAGCGCGTGGCGATCGCGCGGGCGCTGGTCAACGCGCCGTCCCTGCTGCTGGCCGACGAGCCGACCTCGGCGCTTGACGACGCCAACTGCGAACGGGTCGTGGCGCTGCTGCGTCGGCAGGCCGCGGCGCGGGGCGCGACGCTGGTGATCGCGACCCACGACGTGCGCCTGAAGGACGTATTTCCCCAGCGGCTCGATCTGCCGGCGCGGCCATGAACCTGTTTCTGCTCAGCCTCGCCTATCTCCGCGTACGGCCGTTGAACGCGCTGCTGAACGTTCTGCTGCTGGCCGTCGGCGTGGCGACGATCACGGCGCTGATCCTGTTCAGCGCGCAGATGCGCGAGCGGCTGGCCCGCGACGCCCGCGGCATCGATCTGGTGGTCGGCGCCAAGGGCAGCCCGATGCAGCTGATCCTGTCCGGCATCTACCATGTCGACGTGCCGACCGGGAACATCCCGCTCGCCGAGGCCGAGGCGCTGGCCGGCCACCCGATGGTCGCGGCGGTGATTCCGCTGGCGCTGGGCGACAATGCCGCCGGCTTCCGGATCGTCGGCACGGTGCCGGACTATCCGGCGCACTACGCCGCCGCGCCGGCGGCCGGCCGGCTCTGGCGGGCGCCGTTCGAGGCCACCATCGGCGCCGAGGTGGCGCGCGCGACGGGCTGGCGGGTCGGCGACGCCTTCGTCGGCAGCCACGGGCTCGCCGGCGCCGACTTCGCGCATGACGACCATCCCTACCGTGTCGTCGGCGTGCTGGCGCGCACGGGCACCGTGATCGACCGCCTGGTGCTGACCGCGATCGAGAGCGTCTGGCGGGTCCACGATACCGGGCGCCGGGAGACCGAGGCGGTGGCCGAAACCGATCACGACCAGGACGACGCGGCGGATGAAGGTGATAGCCGCGAGATCACCGTGCTCCTGGTGCGCTACCGCACACCGCTGGCGGCCGTGCGGCTGCCACGGGAGATCAACGGTCGCGGCCCGCTGCAGGCGGCGGCGCCGGCGCTGGAGACGGCGCGTCTGCTGACACTGGTCGGCGCCGGCCTCGACACCCTGCGCGGGTTCGGCCTGCTGCTGATCGCCAGCGCCGCGCTCGGCGTCTTCATCGCGCTCTACAACGCCACGCAGCAGCGCCGCTACGACCTCGCCATGATGCGCTGCCTGGGCGCGTCGCCGGCCCGGCTGATGGGCCAGATCCTGCTGGAGGCGCAGTTGCTGGCGGCGGCCGGGACCGTGCTCGGCCTGGCCGCCGGACATGGCGTCACCGAGCTGCTCGGGCGGCTGCTGCCGGAGGCTGGCGCCATGGGGCTGACCGGCTGGACCTGGGCGCCGGAAGAGTTCCTGACCGTTCTGCTGGTGCAGGCGGTCGGCGCCGTGGCGGCGCTGCTGCCGGCGGTCCGGGCCTACCGGACCGATATCGCCAAAACGCTCGCGACGCGCTAGCATATCGGCGTCGCCGGGACGGGAAGAGAGCGCATGGGACGGGCGAAATTACCTGGACGGGTTATCGCGGCCGCCGCCGCGGTCGTGGTGTGCGTGACGGCGCTGGCGGACGCGGCCCGGGCGCTGACCGAGGAACCGCTAAGCGAGACCGAGGTCGAGGCGCTGCAATTCTATCACGACCCCGCGCGCCTGGGCGAAGGCACGGTGCCCTGGCAGACGCTGGCCGACATCGAGGTCAAGGTGTCGGCGCCGGCGCCGTTCCAGACCACCATGCGCCGGGAGTTCGGTTCGTCGATCCGGTCGATCGATGGCGCCACGGTCAAGCTGCAGGGCTTCATCTTCCCGCTGCAGGGCGGCGAGCGTCACGAATACTTCCTGTTGAGCGCCTATCCGCCGGGCTGTCCGTTCTGCCTGCCGGGCGGGCCGACCAACCTGGTCGAGATCAAATGCGCCGAGCCCGTCGACTACACGCACGAGGCGGTGCTGATCGAGGGCCGGTTCGAGATCCTGAAGGACGATCCCACGGGCCTCTACTATCGTCTGAGCGACGCGCGCCGGGTCGGCGAGTAGCGCGCCTTTCTGGCAAGGGGGAGAAGAAAAGGGCGCGTCCGGAGACGCGCCCTCGCAGTGTGTCCGATGGGACCCGCTTACCAGATCGCGACGGGATGCCCGATCGAGCCGGTGGCGCCCTTGATCGGCACCGGCGAGTAGAAATAGGCGAACTGATACACGCCCGCCTCGGCCAGCGGCGTCAGGTTCAGGTTTTCCTGATTGATGATGCCGTGCCGGGTCTGCAGGTAGGTGTGGACGCAGAACACGCAGTCCGGATCGGGGTTCGGCACCGCGTCGCCCGGCCAGGTGTCGAACGCCGTCACCCCGGCCTGCACGTCCTCGGCGATCCAGCGCGCGACCTCCATGCCGATGCCCGGACAGCCGTTGTTGTAATGCGCGTTGTCGGTGATCCAGTATTTCGACCAGCCCGTTCGGATGACGATGGCGTCGCCCGGCATGAACTCGAAGTTCTCCATGCCCTGCTTCTTCAGCGCGTTCTTGACGTCGGCCATGGTCACGACGTCGCCGGCTTCCATGGTCTCGACGCCGCGCGCGGCGGCGATGTCCAGCAGGATGCCGCGGGCCATGATCGGATGCAGCTTCTCGGTGCCGAGCTTCAGCAGCCCGTAGGCCGAGCCCATATCAGCCGCCGTGAAGCCGTTGTACCAGCGCATGTTGGCCTTGTCCTGCGGGTCGCCGACGGCGACGCCGATATGGCCCAGGCCGTCGAACTGGGTGCCGGCCTGGCCGATCTCGGTCGACAGGAACTCGTCGTTGTACATCAGCATGTTGGCGCCGAACGGGCCGCCGGTCGGCGTGCCGGGGATGCGCAGCACGAACTTGCGGTCGCCGAACATCGGCATCGCCGCCTCGTACTGGTGGCCCAGCCGCATGGTCCTGCCTTCCTTGATCATGGCGACCGCGCGCATGACCACGTCCTGCTCGGTGTACCAGTTGGTCGAGCCGGCCTCGTCGCCTTCACCCCATACCGGGTGCGGCCACCATTTCGAGCCGAGCGGCGTCTCCATGACGTCGCCGTCGGTCCAGGGCTTATCCTTGCAGTCCTTCCAATTGTCCTTGCAGGCGGCCGACGCGCCGCCGGCCGTCATGGCCATCGCGGCGCCGACGACACCGGAGATTGTAAATATCTTCACTGATGCCATTATGCGTTCCTCCCCACTGATATTTGCATCCCTTACGACCCCTAGGGACCATTAGTGAAAAAAGGTTAGCGCAATAGCGGAAGGGAACGCACGCGCCTTTTGCCGGCGGGGCGGGGGCGGATTCGGGCGATAGCCCGCATTTCTCACCACCATCACGGTCTGCGTCGCGCGCAGGCGCCCGCCCGCCAGGAGCG
>JANQKO010000086.1 GCA_028281075.1 Alphaproteobacteria bacterium
CAGGTCGTGCGCCAGAACTTCAAGGTGATGCTGCTCTGGGCCTGGCTGATCGCGCTGATCACCGGCTTCGGCATCGCCTTCGGCTATCTGGGCCTGATCGTGACCTTCCCGCTGGTCGGCCACGCCACCTGGCACGCCTATCAGTCGCTGATCGAACCGCCGGCCTGAGGCCCGGCTACCCGTCCGGCCTGTCTTCGTCGTCGAACAGGATGCGGTGCGCGGCGCCGTCGAGGTCGTCGTACTGTCCCGACCGCAGCGCCCAGAGAAAGGCGGCAAGGCCCAGCAGCCCCAGGAACAGCGCCACCGGAATGAGATAGGCCAGGCCCGTCACCGGCCCGCCTCCGGTTCCGCCCGGATGCCGCCGCGCCGCAGCCGCAAGGCGTTCAGCGTGACGATCAGCGACGAGGACGACATCGCCACGGCCGCGATCAGTGGCGTCACCAGGCCGGCGAGCGCGATCGGCACGGCGATCACGTTGTAGGCCAGCGCCAGCGCGAAATTCTGCAGCACCAGGCGGCGCGCCCGGCGGGACAGGTCCAGCGTTTCGACGATCGGCGTCAGGCGCCGGCCCTGAAACACGAAATCGGCGGCCGTGCGGCTGATATCGGCGGCCTCGGCGGGCGACATCGAGGCATGCGCGGCGGCCAGCGCCGGTGCGTCGTTCAGGCCGTCGCCGACCATCAGCACCCGGCGGCCCGCGCTCGCCAGCGCCTCCAGCCGCGCCACCTTGTCGGCCGGCAGGCAGGCCGCCGACCAGTGCGCGATGCCGAGGCGGTCGGCCACCGCCGCGACGACCGGCGCGCGGTCGCCCGACAGCAACTCCACCGCCAGCCCGCGCCGGCGCAGCGCGTCGACGGCGGCCGCGGCGTCGTCGCGCAGCCGGTCCTCGAAGGCGAACCGGACCGGTTCGGCGCCGGGCCGCCGCAGCCAGAGCTCCGAGCCGGACGCGGTTTCGTCGGTCGCGGTCACCGCGCACCAGGCGGCATTGCCGAGCCGGACCTCGCCGCCGTCCACGGGCGCCGCCAGTCCCATGCCGGCGGTCTCGCGCACGCCGTCGCGCAGCGGCACCGGTCCGGCGGCGCGGCTGAGCGCCCGCGCCAGCGGGTGCCGGCTGGCCACCGCCAGCGAGGCGGCGATCGTCAGGTCCGCGTCCGACAGGTCTCGTCGATTGGTAAGCTCCGGCCGGCCGACGGTCAGCGTGCCGGTCTTGTCGAACACGACCATGTCGGCGTCCGCCAGCCGTTCCAGGCCATCGGCCGCCTTGACCAGGACGCCGCGCCGCATCAGACGCCCGCTGGCCACGACCTGCACCGCCGGCACGGCGAGGCCAAGCGCGCAGGGACAGGTGATGATCAGCACGGCGACGGCGATCATCAATGCCGGCTGCCAGGCGAGGCCGCCGAACAGCAGCCAGCCGCCGAAGGCGCCGGCGGCCAGCAGATGCACCGCCGGCGCATAGACCCGCGAGAACCGGTCGGCCAGCCGCACGTAGCGGTCCCGGCCCTGCGCCGCGGCCTCGATCAGGCGCACGATCTCGGCCAGCAGCGTGCCCTCGCCGGCCGCCGTCACCGTCACCTCCAGCGGCGCGTCGAGATTGAGCGTACCGGCGAAGACGTCCGTTCCCGGCCTGACCGACAGGGGCATGGTCTCGCCGGTCACCAGGCTGGTATCGACCGTGGAGCGTCCGGTCCGGACCCGACCGTCGACCGGCAGCCGGTCGCCCGGCGCCACCGCGACGACCATGCCGGGCCTGACCGCGCCCACCGGCCGCGCCCGGCGCTGGCCGTCCGGCTCGATGACCGTCGCCGCCACGGCGCCCAGCAGCATCAGTTGCTCGGCCGCGTCGCGCGCCCGGCTGCGGGCGCGGCGGTCGAGATAGCGGCCGATCAGCAGGAAGAACAGCAGCGTCACCGAGGCGTCGAAATAGGCATGTGGTCCGCTGACGATGGTCTGCTGCAGGCTCATGCCGGCGGCCAGCAGCACGGCGAGCGAGATCGGCACGTCCATGTTCGTCGCGCCGCGCCGCAGCACGGCGGCGGCCGAGCGGAAGAACGGCCGTCCGGCATAGGCCACGGCCGGCAGCGCGATCAGGGCCGAGATCCAGTGCAGGAAATCGCGCGTGGCCGGCCCCATATCGTCGGAGAAGGCGCCGGCCCAGACCGACACCGACAGCAGCATCACGTTCGCCGCGGCGAAGCCGGCGACGGCGACGCAGCGCAGCAGCATGCGGTCCTGCTCGGCGGCGTTGCTCTCCAGCGCGGCCGGATTGAACGGCACCAGCCGGTAGCCGAGCGCCGTCACCGGCGCCAGCAGCTCGGCGGCGCCGGCAGCGGCGGCATGCCAGCTCAACGCCAGGCGGCGGGTCGTCATGTTGACCCGCGCCTCGGTCACGTCCGGCCGCGGCCGCAGCGCGCCCTCGATCGCCTGCACGCACTTGCCGCAATGCAGGTTCTCGACCAGCAGGTGCAGGTGCGCCACGCCTTTGGCGTCGACGCGCACATAGGCCTCGGGGTCGACGACGTCGTCCGCCGGCCCGCGGCTGGTCGGAATCGCCGCTACTTCAGCCATAGCCGCTCCGCGCTGCGATAGGTGGCGCCGTCGCGCGCCGTCGCCAGCAGTCGCAGATCCCATTGCCCGCGCACCGGCAGCTCGACCCGGGCGTCGTAGCGGCCGGCGCCGACCTGTCGCAGGGCCACCGGCCGGTCCAGGCCGTCCTGCGCCGGCCGCAAGAACATGCCGTCGATGTCCAGCCCGTCGACCGGCATGCCGTCCGCGGTGTGCATGGTCACGGTCAGAATGTCGCCCCGCTCGGTCGGCGTCAGAACGGTCTCCATGCGCCAGCCGAGCGCCGCCTGCCGCTCGGCCGCCTCTATCATCGCGTTGTAGTTCAGCCCCTTGATGTAGGCGTTTTCCGTATGCACGCCGTTGAAGGTGCTGAGCGCGAAATAGACGAAGACGCCGTTCACGGCGAAGATCAGCCCGAAGAAGCCGAGCAGGTAGGCCAGCACGCGGCGGCCGGTCAGGATGTTTTCGCGAACGTGGATCATGCGCCCGGCCCCAGGAAGACACTGTCGTACCGCGCCGTGGCGCCGTCGGCGTTGTCGGTGACGACGAAGCTGATCGGCGTCGATTCGGCGGTCACGGCGCTCGCCGGCAGGGTCACGAAGATCCGGAACGCGCCGAGCCGGTCCGACCCGACGGCAAGCGACGTGCCGCTCTCGTCGTCGGCGGCGCCGACGACCTTGATCTCGGCCCCCGGCACACCGTCGACCGACAGGCCGAACGCGCGCGCCTCGTGCTGCTTGTTGAGGATCTTCAGGGTGTAGCCGTTCCGCAGGCTGCCGTCCGACAGCATGACGAACAGCGGGTTGCGGTCGCGCAGCACGTTGACGTCGAGCGATGCCCGGGTCAGCAGCACGCCCAGCATGATCAGGCCGACGGCGACGATCACACCGGCATAGACCAGCGTGCGCGGACGCAGGATGTGCGACTGGGTCGGCTCGCCGCGCGCGCGCCGGGCCATGTTGGCGGTGGTGTCGTAGCCGATCAGGCCCCGCGGCAGGTCGATCCGGTCCATCACGTCGTTGCAGGCGTCGATGCAGAGCGCGCAGGAAATGCACTCGAGCTGCATGCCGTCGCGGATGTCGATGCCCATGGGACAGACCGCGACGCATTGATTGCAGTCGATGCAGTGGCCGCGGCCTTCCCAGCCCTCGTTCTTTCGATGCGGGCCGCGCGGCTCGCCGCGTCCGCGCTGGTAGGTGACGATCAGCGTCTCGTCGTCGACCATCGCGGCCTGGATGCGCGGCCAGGGGCACATGTAGGTGCAGACCTGCTCGCGCGCCAGGCCGCCGAACATGTAAGTCGTGGCCGTCAGCACGCCGATCGAGATATAGGCGACCTGCGGCGCCTGGAAGGTGACGAGGTCGCCGGCCAGCGTCGGCGCGTCGGCGAAATAGAACACCCAGGCGCCGCCGGTGCAGACCGCGATCAGCAGCCAGATCGCATGCTTGGTCACGCGCTTGGTCATTTTCGCCACGCTGAACGACTGCTTGTCGAGGCGGATGCGGGCGCCGCGATCGCCCTCGACAAGGCGTTCGACGGCGATGAACAGGTCGGTCCAGACGGTCTGCGGACAGGTGTAGCCGCACCAGACCCGGCCGGCGAGGCTGGTGATCAGGAACAGGCTCAATGCCGCCAGGATCAGGAGACCGGTGAGGTAGTAGACCTCCTGCGGCCAGATCTCGATGAAGAAGAAATAGAACCGCCGGGCCGGAAAATCGATCAGGATCGCCTGGTCCGGCATGTTCGGCCCGCGGTCCCAGCGAATCCAGGGCGTGAGGTAATAGATCGACAGGGTCACGGCCATGATGACCCACTTCAGCTTGCGGAAATCGCCGCGCGCCAGGCGCGGATGGATCTTCTCCCGCTTCTTGTAGAGCTGACGGTGCTCGGCCTTGTTGACGGGCGCGACATCGACGCGGTCGACGCCGGGTCCGGCGGCCGTCTCCCTGACAACCGAGACCTGGTTCATCACCACTCTATCCCCAGTCGCCGTTACCGGCGCCCATTACGGCGTGTTATTCGCCGCCCCCCAACGTGTGCACGTAAACCGCCAACTGCTTGACCGCCGCCGGGCTGAGCCGGTCGACCCACGGCGGCATCACGCCGCGGCGGCTGTAAGCGACGCTCTCGATCACGGTCTCGCGGTCGCCGCCGTAGAGCCAGATGGCGTCGGTCAGATCGGGCGCGCCCAGCTCGCGGTCGCCCTTGCCGTCTTCCTGGTGGCAGGCGGCGCATTGCTCGACATAGATCTCCTGGCCGCGGGCGACCGCCGCCTGGTCCTCGGCCCGACCGCTCAACGACAGGACATATTCGGCGACGTCGGCGACGTCTTCCCGTGTCAGCAGCTCGTCGACCAGGAAAGCCGGCATGTCGTTCAGGCGCGTATCCTCGTGATCCGACCGGATGCCGAAGTTGATGGTCTGCTGGATGTCGTCGAGCGTGCCACCCCAGATCCATTCGTCGTCATTGAGGTTCGGATAGCCGACGGACCCGGCGGCGCCGGAGCCGTGACATTGCGAGCAGTTCACGGCGAAGGCCGACCGGCCGCCGGCCAGCGCGAAGGCCAGCAGCTCGGGGTCGCCGCGGATCTCGTCCAGCGAGGCGCCGGCGATGCGGTCGGTATAGACCTGCTGCGCCGCCTGCCGGGCGGCAAGCTGCTCGGCGACGATGCCGCGCTGCGAATAGCCCAGCACGCCGGCGGTGTAGTCCGTGACCAGCGGCCAGGCCGGCATCACGATCCAGTAGCCGATGGACCAGACGATGGTGACGTAGAAGGTCCAGACCCACCACCGCGGCAGCGGATTGTTCAACTCGCGGATGCCGTCCCATTCATGGCCGGTCGTCTCGATGCCGCTGAGCTGGTCGACCTCGCGATTCTCCGCCATGACCTCAATCCTCCTTCAGCGGGATCTCGGCGGCGTCCTTGAACTTCCGCCGGTTGCTCGGCCACAGCGCATACACGACGACACCGAGGAACAGAATGAACAGATAGACCAGGCCGTAGGTCTGGGCGAACCGGGAAACCGCTTCGTAGTCCATGCCGCCCTCCCTAGCGAAGGTTTTCCTGCGCCTCGTAGGCGCTGAAATCGACCATCGTGCCCAGCACCTGCAGATAGGCGATAAGCGCATCGAGCTCGGTGATCATCTGCGGGTTGCCGTCGAAATCGCGCACCTGGGCGCCGGGATAGCGTTCCATGAAGGCGTCGAGATCGTCGGCGTCGGGGTCGACCTGCGTGCGCACGTCGCTGACCGCCACCTCGATCATGGTGTCGTCGTAGGGCACGCCGACCGCGCGATTGGCCTTCAGGTCATCGGCGATGCGGTCGAAATTGAGCGCCGTCGTGGCCAGGAACGGATAGCCCGGCATGATCGATTCCGGCACCACCGAGCGCGGATTTATCATGTGCTGCACGTGCCAGGCATCCGAGTAGCGGCCGCCGACCCGCGCCAGATCCGGACCCGTGCGCTTCGAGCCCCACTGGAAGGGATGGTCGTACATGCTCTCGGCCGCCAGGCTGTAGTGGCCGTAGCGCTCGACCTCGTCGCGCAGCGAGCGGATCATCTGCGAGTGGCAGGTGTAGCAGCCCTCGCGGATATAGACGTTGCGGCCGGCCAGCTCGAGCGGTGAATAGGGCCTGACGCCCTTCACCTTCTCGATCGTGCTCTCCAGGTAGAACAGCGGCGAGATCTCGACGATGCCGCCGATCGACACCACGATCAGCACCAGCACGGTCAGCAGGATCGAGTTCTTTTCGATGGTCGCGTGACGGAACATCTCGACGTACTCCTATTCCGCCGCGGCCGGCACGGGCGCCGCCACCATCGGCTTTTCCTCGCGCACGTCGCCGCGCACGGTGCGCCACAGGTTGTAGGCCATGACCAGCGAGCCCAGCACGAACAGCAGGCCGCCGAGCGCCCGGATGACGTAGAACGGATGCATCGCTTCCACCGTCTCGACGAAGGAATATTCCAGGAAGCCGAGCGAGTCGTAGGCGCGCCACATCAGGCCCTGCATGATGCCCGAGACCCACATCGCCGTGATGTAGAGGACGATGCCGAGCGTCGCGATCCAGAAGTGCAGGCTGACCAGGCGCAGCGAATAGAGCTGCTTGCGGCCCCACAGCACCGGCACCAGGTGATAGAGCGCGCCGAAGCTGACGAAGCCGACCCAGCCGAGCGCGCCGGAATGCACGTGGCCGACGGTCCAGTCGGTATAGTGGCTGAGCGCGTTCACCGCCTTCACCGACATCAGCGGCCCCTCGAAGGTGCTCATGCCGTAGAACGCCACCGAGACCACCAGCATGCGCAGCACCGGATCGGTGCGCAGCTTGTCCCAGGCACCCGAAAGCGTCATCAGGCCATTGATCATGCCGCCCCAGCAAGGCATCCAAAGCATGATTGAGAACACCATGCCCAAAGTCTGCGC
>JANQKO010000095.1 GCA_028281075.1 Alphaproteobacteria bacterium
GCGGCCGTGCTCGGCGCCCTGCCGTATCCGGTCCTGGTGGTCGACGGCGACGAGGCCATCCGCTACGTCAACCACGCGGGTGAGCAGTTCTTCTCGGCCGGCGCCGCCCTGCTGTACCGGCAGTGCCTGGCCGACATCGCGCCGTTCGGCAGCCCCGTCCTGTCGCTGGTGTCGCAGGTCCGCGACGACGGCCACACGATGTCCGAATACGCCGTCGACCTCGGCACGCCGCGGATCGGCCGGCATCTCGTCAACATCACCGTGTCGCCCGTCGCCGACATGCCGGGCGCGGTGCTGATCTCGCTGCACGAGAGCACCATCGCCAGCAAGATCGACCGCCAGCTTACCCATCGCGGCGCGGCCCGGTCGGTCACCGGCCTCGCGGCCGTGCTGGCGCACGAGGTGAAGAACCCGTTGAGCGGCATACGCGGCGCCGCGCAGCTTCTGGAGCAGAACAGCGGCCAGGTCGACGACGAG
Organism: Alphaproteobacteria bacterium; assembly: GCA_028281075.1. Taxonomy (GTDB): domain Bacteria; phylum Pseudomonadota; class Alphaproteobacteria; genus JANQKO01. The sequence continues at coordinate 478 of JANQKO010000095.1, forward strand.
CTGACGCGGCTGATCTGCGACGAGACCGACCGCATCTGCGGCATCCTCGACCGCATGGAGATGTTCTCGGACAAGCCCATCGAGCGGCAGCCGGTGAACATCCACGAGGTCCTGGAGCGGGTGCGCAGGCTGGCCCAGAACGGCTTCGGCGAGCACCTGCGCATCGTCGAGCGGTACGATCCGTCGCTGCCGCCGGTGCACGGCAATTTCGACCAGCTCGTGCAGGCCTTCCTGAACCTGGTGAAGAACGCCGCCGAGGCGGCGCCCGGCCAGGGCGGCGAGATCGTCGTCACGACGGCGTTCCGCCATGGCGTGCGCCTGGCCGTGCCGGGCAGCCGGCGGCGCCTGAAGCTGCCGCTCGAGATCTGCGTCCAAGACAACGGCCCCGGCGTGCCGGAGGACCTGCAGCCCTATCTGTTCGACGCCTTCGTCACCACCAAGGCCCAGGGCTCCGGGCTCGGGCTGGCGCTGGTCGCGAAGATCGTCGACGACCATGGCGGCACGGTCGAATGCGACAGCCGGCCGCGGCGCACGGTCTTCCGGGTGCTGCTGCCGATGTACGAGGCGGAAGGCTCATGAACAACGGAACCATTCTCGTCGCCGACGACGACCGCGCCATCCGCACCGTGCTGGACCGGGCGCTGGGCCGGGACGGCTTCCAGGTCCGCAGCACCGGCAACGCCGCGACGCTGTGGCGCTGGATCAACGACGGCGACGGCGACCTGGTCATCACCGACGTGCTGATGCCGGACGAGAACGGCCTGGACCTGCTGCCGCGGATCAAGAAGCTGCGGCCGGAGCTGCCGATCGTGGTGATGAGCGCGCAGACCACGCTGATCACGGCGATCAAGGCGACCGAGCGCGGCGCCTACGAATACCTGCCGAAACCGTTCGACCTGAAGGAGCTGACCAGCGTCGTGCGCCGCGCGCTGATGACGCCGAACGAGCGCCGGGGCGATACCGGCGGAAGCGAGGACGGCGACGAGGTGCTGCCGCTGATCGGCCGCTCGGCGGCGATGCAGGACATCTACCGGACGCTGGCGCGGCTGATGCAGACCGACCTGACGGTGATGGTGACCGGCGAATCCGGCACCGGCAAGGAACTGGTCGCCCGCGCGCTGCACGACTACGGCAAGCGCCGCAACGGCCCGTTCGTCGCCGTCAACATGGCGGCGATCCCGCGCGAGCTGATCGAGGCCGAGCTGTTCGGCCACGAGAAGGGCTCGTTCACCGGCGCCACCAACCGCAACATGGGGCGGTTCGAGCAGGCCGATGGCGGCACGCTGTTCCTCGACGAGGTCGGCGACATGCCGCCCGAGGCACAGACCCGCCTGCTGCGCGTGCTGCAGCAGGGCGAGTACACCACTGTCGGCGGCCGCACGCCGATCAAGACCGACGTCCGCATCGTCGCCGCGACCAACCGCGACCTGCGCCAGCTCATCCACCAGGGCATCTTCCGCGAGGACCTGTTCTACCGGCTGAACGTGGTACCGATCCGCCTGCCGCCGCTGCGCGAGCGTACCGAGGACGTGTCCGATCTGGTGCGGCACTTCCTGGCCATGGCCGAGGCCGAGGGGCTGCCGCCGAAGCGAATCGACAATGACGGTATCGAGCGCCTGAAGGGCTATCGCTGGCCGGGCAACGTGCGCGAGCTGGAGAACCTGGTGCGGCGACTTGCCGCGCTCTATGCCGAGGAGGTGATCGGCAACGAGGTCATCGAGGCCGAGCTGACGGCGACGGCGCCGGGACCGGCGTTCGGCGATCCGGGCGACGGCGACAGCATCGGCGGCGCCGTCGAGCGCCACCTGAAGCGCTATTTCTCTGCGCATGGGGACAGCCTGCCGCCACCGGGCCTCTACGACCGCGTGCTGCGCGAACTCGAGCGGCCGCTGATCGAAATGAGCCTGTCGGCGACTCGCGGCAACCAGGTACGGGCGGCGCAACTGCTCGGGCTCAACCGCAATACGCTGAGAAAGAAGATCCGGGACCTTGACATTCAGGTGGTGCGCGGCATCAAGTGATGCAATATTGCAACAGACTGTGACTCCCGCAACGCAGTAGGCGCGGTGACCAGACGCATCACCGGATCACGCATCACCAGATGACGACGACCACGGACGGATACACGATCGGCTGGCCGGTGGCGCAGCGGCTGCAGCGCTGGGCGCGCCGCGTCGGCCTGGCCGGCAAGCTGGCGATCGCGCTCGCCGTCGCCGTCGCCGTCTCGGGCCTGGCCACCTATGCCGCCTGGACCGGATCGTCGACCGACGGCCAGGACCTGCAGGTCGTGCTCGGCCTGCTGGTCGTCGACCTGATCCTGCTGTTGTCGCTGGGCGCGCTGATCGCCCGGCAGCTCGTGCGGCTTTATGTCGAGCGGCGCAGCGGCTCGGCCGGCTCGCGCCTGCATACGCGCTTCGTCGGCCTGTTCAGCCTGGTCGCGGTGGCGCCGGCGATCATCGTCGCCGTGTTCGCGGCGCTGTTCTTCCACCTCGTCATCCAGACCTGGTTCAGCGACCGCATCCGCAACGCGGTCGAAGGCTCGCAGGCCATCGCCCAGGCCTATGTCGCCGAGCACCGCAAGGCGATCCGGGCCGATATCCTGGCCATGGCCAACGACCTGAACCGGGTCGCGCCGCGGCTGGCGCGCAATGCCGGCCTGTTCAACCAGGTGCTGTCGACCCAGGCCGCGCTGCGCACGCTCAGCGAGGCGACGGTGTTCGATTCCAGCGGCCGCGTGCTGGCCCGCACGACGCTCAGCCTGGCCGCCGCCTTCGAGGCCGTGCCGCTGGAAGCGATCGACCGGGTGAACAGCGGCCAGGTCGTGGTCTTCGCCAGCGATACCGAGGACCAGGTGCGCGCCCTGATGCGGCTGGACGGCTTCCTCGACGCCTATCTCTATGTCGGCCGCTTCGTCGAACACCAGGTCGTCAGCTATGTGCAGCAGACGCAGGCCGCCGTCGCCCAGTACGAGATGCTGGAAGGCGCGCGATCCAGCGTCCAGCTCATGTCGGCGCTGATCTTCATCATCGTCGCGCTGATGCTGCTGCTGGTCGCGGTCTGGCTGGGCCTGCTGTTCGCCAACCGCCTGGTGCGGCCGATCAGCGCGCTGGTGCTGGCCGCCGAGCGCGTGCGGCAGGGCGATCTGCTGGCGCGCGTGCCGGAGGGCGACAGCGACGACGAGCTCGGTACCTTGAGCCGCGCCTTCAACCGCATGACCAGCCAGCTCGAGGCGCAGCGGAACGAGGTGCTGGAGGCCAACCGAAAGCTGGACCGGCGCCGGCGCTTCACCGAGACGGTGCTGGCCGGCGTCAGCGCCGGCGTCGTCGGCCTCGACCGCGACGGCCGCATCAACCTGCCGAACCAGACGGCGGCCGATCTGCTGGGCAGCGATATCGATACGCTGATCGGCCAGCGCTTCGAGAACGTGGTGCCCGAGCTGGGCCTGCTGCTGGCCGAGGCGCGCGGCCGGCCGAACCGCGTCGTCGACGGCCAGGTCAACCTCAATCGCGGCGACAAGCGCCGGACGCTGCTGGTGCGGGTGACCGCCGACCGCAGCCGCGAGGAGCGGCAGGGCTTCGTCATCACCTTCGACGACATCACCGAGCTGCTGCAGGCGCAGCGCACGGCGGCCTGGGCCGACGTGGCCCGGCGCATCGCGCACGAGATCAAGAACCCGCTGACGCCGATCCAGCTTTCGGCCGAGCGTCTGAGGCGCAAGTATCGCGACGAGATCACCTCGGACCGCGAGGTGTTCGAGCGCTGCACCGAGACCATCATCCGCCATGTCGGCGATATCGGCCGCATGGTCGACGAGTTCTCGGCCTTCGCGCGCATGCCGGCGCCGTCGTTGCGCCGGCATAACCTGACCGACATCGTGCGGCAGAGCGTGTTTCCGCAGCAGGTGGCGTATCCCGACATCGAGTTCGTCAGCAACCTGCCCGAAGCGCCGATCGACCTGCGCTGCGATTCCCGCCAGATCGGGCAGGTCCTGACCAACCTCTTGAAGAACGCGGCCGAGGCGATCGAGGGGCGCGACCCCGACGACGAGCGGACGACCGGCCGCATCGGCGTGACGCTGGAGGACGAGGGGGCGCAGGTCACCCTGACGATCCGCGACAACGGCCGCGGCCTGCCGCCGGACCAGCGCGATCGCCTGACCGAGCCCTATGTCACCACGCGGGTGAAGGGCACCGGCCTGGGCCTGGCGATCGTCAAGAAGATCGTCGAGGACCATGGCGGCCAGTTGGCGCTGGCGGACGCGCAGGGCGGCGGCGCCTGCGTCACCATCACCTTCCCGGTCAAGCCGAATGCCGGTCGCGAGGCGGCGGCGGCGCCGTCGTCCGCGACCCTGCGGCGCGAGGATAAAGTGGCGTCCCATGGCACGTGACATTCTGATCGTCGACGACGAAGCCGATATCCGGGAGCTGATCGCCGGCATCCTGGAAGACGAGAGCTACGAGCCCCGGCTGGCCGGCGACAGCGACGCCGCGCTGGCCGCGGTCGAGGCGCGGCGGCCGTCGCTGGTGATCCTCGACATCTGGCTGCACGGCAGCCGGCTTGACGGCCTGCAGGTGCTGGAGAGCATCAAGAAGGACCATCCGGCGGTGCCGGTGGTGATGATCTCGGGCCACGGCAATATCGAAACCGCCGTCGCGGCGATCAAGCTGGGCGCCTACGACTATATCGAAAAGCCGTTCGAGACCGACCGGCTGCTGCTGATCGTGCGGCGGGCCATCGAGGCCGCGCGGCTGGAGGCGGAGAACCAGGAACTGCGGGCGCGCGCCGGCCATGTCAGCGGGATCGACGGCTCCAGCCCGGCCATCAACGCCGTGCGGACGGCCGTCGACAAGGTCGCGCCGACCGGCAGCCGGGTCCTGATCACCGGACCGGCGGGCAGCGGCAAGGAGGTCGTGGCGCGGCTGCTGCATGCCCGCTCGCGGCGGGGCGAGGGGCCGTCCGTGGTGCTGAACGCCGCCAGCATGGCGCCCGAGCGGGTCGAACGCGAACTGTTCGGCGTCGAGGAAGGCGGCGAGGGCGGGGACGGCGGGCAGAAGGTCGGCGTCTTCGAGCAGGCCCATGGCGGCACGCTGTTCCTGGACGAGGTCGCCGACATGCCGCTGGAGACCCAGGGCAAGATCCTGCGCGTGCTGGTCGACCAGACCTTCGAGCGGGTCGGCGGCAGCCGCCAGGTCGAGGTCGACGTTCGCGTCGTCAGCGCCTCCAGCCGCGACCTGCGCAACGAGATTGCCGGCGGCCGCTTCCGGGAGGACCTCTACCACCGGCTCAACGTCGTGCCGATCCACGTGCCCAGCCTGCGCGACCGGCGCGAGGACATCCCGGAACTGGTGGCCGAGTTCATGCGCAGCTCGGCCCGCGGCCTCGGCCGGGCCGAGCGCCGGATCAGCGACGACGCCATGGCCGCGCTGCAGTCGCACGACTGGCCGGGCAACGTGCGCCAGCTCCGCAACATCATCGAGCGGCTGCTGATCCTGGCGCCGGGCGGCGTCGGCGAGAAGATCAGCACCGACATGCTGCCGCCCGAGATCAACATGCCGACGCCCACCGCCGTCGGCGCCAACGGCGCCGGCGAGGTCATGTCGATGCCGCTGCGCGAGGCGCGGGAGGTGTTTGAGCGGGAATACCTGATGGCGCAGATCAATCGCTTCGGCGGCAACATCTCGCGCACGGCCGAGTTCGTCGGCATGGAGCGGTCGGCCCTGCACCGCAAGCTGAAGTCGCTGGGCGTCAGCGCCCGGCTGCACGGCGCCGGCACGGCGCCGGTGTGACCGCGAAAAGAGACCTTTCATGAAAGTCATCGTCTGCGGCGCCGGGCAGGTCGGCTACGCCATCGCCCGGCACCTGGCCAGCGAGAGCAACGACGTCACCGTCATCGAGCAACGGCCCGACCTGGTCCAGCGCGTGAACGATACGCTGGACGTGCAGGGCATGGTCGGCGCCGCGTCGCTGCCGGACATCCTGGAGAGCGCCGGCGCCGAGGATGCCGACATGATCATCGCCGTGACCTACGCGGACGAGGTCAACATGGTCGCCTGCCAGGTCGCCCACTCGCTGTTCAACGTACCGACCAAGATCGCCCGGGTGCGAAACCAGAGCTATCTGAAGCCGATCTGGCGCGACCTGTTCAGCCGCGAGCACATGCCGATCGACGTCATCATCTCGCCCGAGCGCGAGGTCGCGCAGGCGGCGCTGCGCCGGCTGGAGGTGCCTGGCGCCTTCGACATGATCCCCTTCGCCGACGACAAGGTGCGCGTGATCGGCGTGGCCTGCGGTGAAGACTGCCCGATCGTCAACACGCCGCTGCGGCAGCTTACCGAGCTGTTCCCGGACCTGAACATCGTCATCGTCGGCATCATCCGCGGCGACCGCATGATCGTGCCGACCGGCGACGACCAGATGCTGGTCGGCGACGAGATCTATTTCGTCGCCGATACCGGCCATGTCGCCCGCGCGCTGACGCTGTTCGGCCACGAGGAGCAGGAAGCGCACCGCGTGATCATCGTCGGCGGCGGCAATATCGGCCTGTTCCTGGCGACCCAGCTCGAGGCCACGCAGAGCGGCGTCCGCGCCAAGGTCATCGAGCTCGACAAGGAGCGGGCCGAGTTCGTCGCCGACCGGCTGGAGCGCACCGTGGTCATCCACGGCAACGCGCTCGACCGCGAGATCCTGGAGGAGGCGAACGTCCAGAGCACCGAGACCGTGGTCGCCGTCACCGACGACGACGAGGTCAACATCCTGGCCTCGCTGCTGGCCAAGCGCAGCGGCTGCCAGCGCGCGGTGACGCTGGTCAACAATTCCAGCTACGGCCCGCTGATCAGCTCGCTCGGCATCGACGCCATGGTCAATCCGCGGGCGACCACGGTGTCGACGATCCTGCAGCACGTACGGCGCGGCCGCATCCGCGGCGTGCAGTCGCTCAGCGACGGCAAGGCCGAGGTGATCGAGGCCGAGGCGTTGGAGACCTCGACGCTGGTGGGCTCGCCATTGCGCGACGTGCGGCTGCCGGCCGGCATCATCGTCGGCGCCGTCGTGCGCGACGACGACGTCGTCATTCCGCGCGGCGACACGGTGGTCCAGGTCGGCGACCGGGTCATCATGTTCGCGCTCGCCGACATGGTGAAGAAGGTCGAGAAGCTGTTCACGGTCCGGCTCGACTTCTTCTGAGCCGGGCGGAACCGGAACCACACCGAAATGTCCTACCGCATCGTGCTGAACGCGCTGGGATGGTCGATCGCCTGCCTGGCGCTGGCGATGCTGCTGCCGGCGCTGGTGGCCTGGATCGGCGACGACGACGACATCGCCTGGAGCTTCGGCGCGTCGGCCGTGCTGACCGGCTTCGTCGGGCTCGCCCTGCTGGCGGTGACCAGCGGGTCCGGCGAATCCATGGACAAGCGCGAAAGCTATCTGTTCGTGGTTCTGGTCTGGGTCGTGCTGGCCGGTTTCGGCGCCGTGCCGCTGTATTTCGCCAGCCCGGCATTCACCGGCATCGACGCGCTGTTCGAGGCCAGTTCCGGCCTGACCACGACCGGCGCCAGCGTGCTGGACGATCTCGATGGCATCTCGCCGGCGATCCTGCTGTGGCGGGCACTGCTGCAATGGGGCGGCGGGTTCCTGACCATCCTGCTGGTGATCGTGCTGCTGTCCTATATCGGCATCGGCGGACTGGAGCTGTTCGTCAGCGCCCTGCCGAAAGGCGAGGGCGACAGCCTGGCGACGCGGCTGGCGCAGACCGCGCGGGCGCTGGCCTGGCTCTACGGGCTGGCGACGGCGGCCTGCTGGGCGCTGCTCTGGCTTGCCGGCGTGCCGGGGCTGGAGGCGCTCAGCCTCGCCTGCAGCACGGTCTCGACGGGTGGTTTCATGACCCGCGACGGCGGCATCGCGGCCTTCGACAGTTGGATGGTCGAGCTGGTCCTGCTGTGCTTCATGCTGGTCGGCGCGGTGAACTTCAGCCTGTTCTGGGCGGCCGTTCACGGCCGCTGGCAGTCCGTGCGCCGCGACCCGGAGCTGCGCTACCTGCTGGCCGCCGCCGCCGCGGTCGGACTGGCGCTGGCCGTCCACGTCTTCGTCGCCGGCGACCAGGCGCCGCTCGACAGCCTGCGGCACGGCCTGTTCGCCGCGGTCTCGGCGCTGACCACGACCGGCTACAGCAGCACCGACCCGCAGATCTGGGGCGCCCTGTCGCCGGTGCTGCTGATGGGGCTGCTGCTGGTCGGCGCGTCCACCGGCTCGACCGGCGGCGGCCTGAAGCTGATGCGCGTCGCGGTTCTGTTCAAGCAGGCCCGCCGCGAGCTCGCCCGGCTGTCGCACCCGCACGGCGTGGTCAGTCTCCGCTTCGGCGAGCGGCGCATCACCGATCCGGTGATCCGCGCGGTCTGGAGCCTGTTCTTCGTCTACATCCTTGCCTTCGCCGCGATCTCGCTGGCGCTGGCGCTGATGGGGATCGCGCCGCTGACGGCGCTGTCCGCGGCCGCGGTCACGCTGACCAATGCCGGGCCG
>JANQKO010000330.1 GCA_028281075.1 Alphaproteobacteria bacterium
CGGCCACCCCACTTGGTCATTGCCGGACTTGATCCGGCAATCCAGGCAGCACTTGCCCCGGCCTCGGTTCTGGATCACCGGGTCAAGCCCGGTGATGACGAAAAAGGCGTGGTTATTGAATTCAAGGCCTTGGCAGGTGCAAGCCGAGCTGCCGATCGGCCCGCAGGGCATGCCGGACAACCTTTTTCATCAGCGTCGGCAGGGCCTGGCTGCCGAGATCGTCGACCGGACACCAGACGCCGGCGGCGTCCGATTCGATGCCGTCGACGGCGAGCACGTCGAGCTCGAGCTGGAAATGCGTGAAGCCATGCGCGACGGCGCCGGCGAGCGGCCGCCAGTCGGCGGCGAGCGGCGCGTGCGCCAATGCCTCCTCGGCCGGCCAGACGGTCTCGCGCCACGGCGTCGACGGCACCTCCATCATGCCGCCGAGCAGGCCGTCCTCCGGCCGCCGGCGCAGCAGCACGGCGCCGTCGGCGCGCACGGCCCAGAAGGCGACGCCGCGGCGCAGCGGCCGGGCCTTCTTCGGTGACTTCGCCGGCAGCGCGGCGGCGATGCCGCGCGCCCGGGCGGCGCAGGCCGCCTGCCAGGGACAGCGGGCGCAGAGCGGCCGGCGCGGCACGCAGACCGTCGCGCCCAGGTCCATCACCGCCTGGGCATAGTCGCCCGGCCGGTCGGCGGGCGTCAGCGCCGCCGCCAACGCCCTGAGCTCGGGCTTCGCCGCCGGCAGCGGCGTTTCCACCGCATACAGCCGCGCCATCACCCGCTCGAAATTGCCGTCGACCGGCGCCGCCGGCCGGTCGAAAGCGATGGCGGCGATGGCGGCCGCCGTATAGGGCCCGACGCCCGGCAGCTTTAAAAGCGCGGCCTCGCTGTCGGGAAAGACGCCGCCATGCGTATCGGCGACAACGCCTGCGCATTTGTGCAGGTTGCGGGCCCGGGCGTAGTAGCCCAGGCCCTGCCAGGCATGCAGCACGTCGTCGAGCGGCGCCGCGGCCAGCGCCGCCACCGTCGGCCAACGCGCCAGGAACGACCGGAAGTAGGGCCCCACCGTCGCCACCGTGGTCTGCTGCAGCATGATCTCGGACAGCCAGACCCGGTAGGGCTCGGGCCGGGTGCCCGGCGGTGCCCGCCACGGCAGCACCCGCCGGTGCCGGTCGTACCAGTCGAGCAGCAGCGCCGGCAGATTGCTTTCGCGAACCGAAACGGCCATATGACCGTTCACCTGGTTGTTACGTACGGCATGGTCGTTCCGTGATGACGCAATCGCGACGCTGGCGCAAGATGGCGGCATGAGCAAACGCAAGAGCTGGGGCGGTGCCTACGGCATCGCGCGGGCGCTGCCGAAGATCACGCGCGCGGCGCTGCGGCGGCAGGGCTTCGCCCAGATGGAGGTGGTGACGCGCTGGCCGGCCATCGTCGGCGACTATCTCGCCGCCCGCAGCGCCCCGGAACGGCTTGTCTTCCCGCGCGGCGCCGCCAATGACGGCGTGCTGCATATCCGCATCCAGCACGCCTCGGCGCCCGAGTTCCAGCATCTGAGCCCGTTGATCATCGAGCGCGTCAACGGCTATTACGGCTTCAACGCCGTCGGCCGGCTGCGCCTGGTGCACGGCCCGCTGCCGGCGCCGGCGCCGGGCCGCCGCCGGCGGCGTGGGCTGAACGCCGCCGAGCGCCGCCAGCTCGACCGGCAGCTTGCCGGCACCGGCGATCCGCGCCTGCGGCGCGCGCTCGCCCGCATGGGCGAAAGCCTGCTCGGCCGCGAATCGCCGGACACGGCCGCATCGGCCCCCTCGGAGCGGCCGGATGGCAAATCTCCGGCCTGAATCCGGTCGCGGCGGCGTGGCGCGTCCATGACCCCGTTCCATCCACCCGGCGCGGTGATAAGTTCGCTTGTGAGCCCTTGTCGCCGCGCCTATAGTTGCCCCACATTTTGTGGGTTGGAGGCAAAATGACCCAACCTGATGTAAATCGACGCTTGCAAATCGCGCGGCGGACCTTCATGACTGGCGCTGCGGCGTCGGTGCTGGCGCTGTCGGCCGGGACCGCCTGGGCAAGCACCGAAACCGGTTACGCCGAAGGCGACATCACGATCGGCAGCGAGGACGCGCCCGTTACCGTGATCGAATACGCCTCCATGACATGTCCGCATTGCGCCACCTTCCACAACAACACCTTCAAGGACTTCCGCGAGAAGTATGTCGACACCGGCAAGGTGCGCATGATCTTCCGCGAGTTTCCGTTCGACCAGCTCGGCCTGGCCGCGGCCATGCTGGCGCGCTGCGCCGGCCCGGACCGCGCCGTCGGCATGATCGACGTGCTGTTCCGGCAGCAGAGCAGCTGGTCGCGGTCGAGCGATCCGATCGCCGAGTTGCGCAAGATCGGCCGGCTCGGCGGCATCTCGAAATCGCGGTTCGACGCCTGCCTCGGCGACCAGAAGCTGGCCGAGAGCATCGTCGCCACGCGGAAGGAGGGCCAGGAGAAGCACGACGTCAGCTCGACGCCGAGCTTCATCATCAACGGCGACAAGTATTCCGGCGCCATGTCGCTGGCCGAGTTCGACGAAGTCCTGAAGAAATACCTGAACTGAGGATGACGGCCGGACAACTTCAACCTCCCGCCCCATTTTCGTCATGCCCGGGCCCGGACCCGGGCATCCAGGACCGCCGTCGCCTGGATTGCCGGGTCAAGCCCGGCAATGACAAGGACGGTGCGCGTTTGTTCAAAGCCAACCGATAGCCGACAGCCGGAGCGCCCGCGTTGCAGTTCGTCAAGCTTCACATGACCGGCTTCAAGTCGTTCGTCGAGCACACCGAGGTCGTCATCGAGCCGGGCATCACCGGCGTCGTCGGCCCGAACGGCTGCGGCAAGTCGAACCTGGTCGAAGCGCTGCGCTGGGTCATGGGCGAAGCGTCCGCCAAGCAAATGCGCGGCGGCGCCATGGACGACGTCATCTTCAACGGCACCTCGGGCCGGCCGCCGCGCAACCTGGCCGAGGTCGCGCTGTCGATCGACAATACCGAGCGCAAGGCGCCGGCCGCGTTCAACGATGCCGACGAATTGCTGGTCAGCCGCCGCATCGAGCGCGAGAGCGGCTCGAACTATCGGGTCAACGGCCGCGAGGTCCGGGCCCGCGACGTCCAGCTCCTGTTCGCGGATGCCGCCTCGGGCGCCCATTCGCCATCCATGGTCAGCCAGGGCCGCATCGGCTCGATCATCAACGCCAAGCCGACGAACCGCCGGGCGCTGCTGGAAGAGGCGGCGGGCATCACCGGCCTGCATTCGCGCCGGCACGAGGCCGAGTTGCGGCTGCGCGGCGCCGAGACCAATCTCGAGCGGCTGGAAGACGTGATGGCGGCGCTGGAGGGCCAGCTCCAGGCCATGAAGCGCCAGGCCCGGCAGGCCAACCGCTATCGCCGCGTCGGCGAGCAGATCCGCCGCTTCGAGGCGATCCTGCTACACCTGAACCACCTGGCCGCGTCCGAGGCGCTCGCCGCGGCCGATACCGGTCTCGGCGACGGCGAAGCCCAGGTCGCCAGCCTGACGTCGGGCGCGGCCCAGGCGGCCACCCGGCACGCCGAACAGGCCGAGTGCCTGCCGGCACTGCGCCAGCGCGAGGCCGAGGCGGCCGCCAGGCTGCATCGCCTGGCCGTGGCCCGCGACGGCCTCGACGCCGAGGAGCGTCAGGCGACCGACCGCAAGGCGCAGCTCGAAGCCCGGCTGACCCAGATCGAGGCCGACGATGGCCGCGAAACGGCATTGCAGAGCGACGCCGACACCGCCATCGCGGCGCTGGAGCGCGAGCGCGCCGAGCTGGATGCCGCTCGCGAAGGCGAACAGGCGGCGCGGGGCGAGGCCACGGCCAGGGTCGACGCGGCCAGCGCCGAGGTCGCCGGCCGCGACGGCGAGCTCGAAAGCCTGACCGACGAGATCGCCGCCGCCGTCGCCCAGCGCGAGAGCCTGACGACGCAGATCCGGGACGGCGCCCGGCGCATCGAGCGCCTGACCGAACGCCGGGCACAGGACGAGGGCGCCCGGGACCGGCTGCAGGCCGAGCTGCGGGCCGACGAATCGCTGGACGCCACCCGCACGGCCCTGACCGCCAGCGAAGCGACGGCGAACGAGGCCAGTGCCGTGGTCGAAGAGGCCGAGACGGCGCGCACGGCCGCCGACGACGCGCTGTCGGCGGCCCGCGACATGCTGCAGGCCGCCGAAAGCGTCACCGCCAAGCTGCGCGCGGAAGAAGAGGCGCTCGCCGACCTGCTGGCGGTGAACGAAGCCGATCTCTGGCCGCCGCTGATCGACGCCGTCACCGTCGAGCCGGGCTACGAGACGGCGCTGGGCGCGGCGCTGGGCGACGACCTCGACGTGCCGGCCGACGAGGCCGCGCCGGTGCACTGGAAGGCGCTGCCCGCCATCGACGACGCGCCGGCGCTGCCCGACGGCGCCACGCCGCTCGGCCGCTTCGTGCAGGCCCCGCCGGCGCTGGCCCGCCGCCTCGACCAGATCGGCGTGGTCGAGCCGCTCGACGGCCCGCGGCTCAGCACGCGGCTGCGGCAGGGGCAGCGGCTGGTCACGCGCGACGGCGAGCTCTGGCGCTGGGACGGCTATACCGTCACCGCCGGGGCCGAGGCCAAGGCCGCCGTGCGGCTGCGGCAGCACAACCGCCTGACCGAACTGCGCGACCAGCGCGAACCGGCCGAGGGCCGGCTGCGGCAGGCCCAGGACGGCTTCGACGCCGCGCGCGGCAAGGCCGAGCAGGCCGCCGCCCGCCAGGCCGAGGCGCGCGAACGCTCGCGCGCCGCCGAGCGCGAACGCAATGCCGCGCGCGACCGGCACAACGCCGCCGAACGCGCGGCCACCGAACGGTCGTCGCGGCTCGCCGCCCTGGGGCAGACCATCGCGCAGGTGACGGCCGACCTCGACGAGGCGCGCGCCGCCCACGATCAGGCCGCCGCCCATCTCGACGGGCTGCCGCCGCTGGACCCGGCGCGGGCCCGGCAGGCGACGCTCCGGCGCGAGCTCGACGACCTGCGCGGCCGGCTCGCCGAGGCGCGCAACGCCGAATCACTGTTGCGCCGCGAGGCCGCCGCCCGGGTCGAGCGCATCGCCGCCATCGCCGGCGAAAGCGAAGCCTGGCGCAGCCGCGCCGAGGCGTCCGCCAACCAGCGCCGCGAGCTGGCCGAACGCCGCCGCGAGGCCGAGGCCGAGCTGGCCGAGGTGGCGAAAATGCCGGCCGAGATCGCCGCCCGCCGCAACGAGCTGCTGGATCACATCGGCACGGCCGAGACCGAGCGCAACGCGGCCGGCGACGCGCTGGCCGCCGCCGAGACCCAGGTCGCGGCACTGGAGAAAGCCTGGCGCGGCGCCGAGCAGGCGCTGGCCGCCGCGCGCGAGGACCGGGTGCGCCAGGAAGCCGCCGTGCAGCAGGCGAGAGACCGCTGCGCCGAGATCGCCCGGCGCGTGGCCGAGACGCTGGACTGCGCGCCGGAGCAGGCGCTCGCCGCCGGCGGCGTCGAGGCCGACGCGGAGCTGCCGCCGCTGGCGGACGTCGAGACCAAGCTCGGCCGGCTGAAGCGCGAACGCGACAATATGGGCCCGGTCAACCTGCGCGCCGAACAGGAAGCGGCGGAGCTCGAGGAGCAGCTCGAGACCATGCGCGCCGAACGCGCCGACCTGGAAGCGGCCATCGCCCGCCTGCGCCAGGGTATCTCGAACCTGAACCGCGAGGGCCGGGAGCGCCTGCTGGCCGCCTTCGCCAAGGTCGACGCCCACTTCCAGGACCTGTTCGTGCGCCTGTTCGGCGGCGGCAAGGCGCATCTGGCGCTGGTCGAATCGGACGATCCGCTGGAAGCCGGCCTGGAGATCATGGCCAGCCCACCCGGCAAGCGCCTGCAGGTGATGTCGCTGCTGTCGGGCGGCGAGCAGGCGATGACCGCGCTGGCCCTGCTGTTCGCCGTGTTCCTGACCAATCCGGCGCCGATCTGCGTGCTGGACGAGGTCGACGCGCCGCTCGACGACGCCAATGTCGAGCGCTTCTGCAACCTGCTGGCCGAAATCAGCCGCATCACCGGGACCCGCTTCCTGGTCATCACCCACCACGCCTTCACCATGGCGCGCATGGACCGGCTGTTCGGCGTCACCATGGCCGAGCGCGGCGTCTCGCAGCTCGTTTCGGTCGACCTGGAGCGGGCCGAAAGGATGCGCGCGACAGGTTGACGCGGGCGCGGATTTTTCAAACCCGATCAATCACTTAACGCCGCCCGTTTGTGCCTTGACAGGGTCAGGCCCCTTTCCTATGTTGCCCGCGCTTTCGGCATGGTGGTGGGCGGTGGTCGATCCGTCCGGCGCCCCGCAGGCGACGGTTATGTCCGACCCGAATGAACCTCCCTCGCTCGACGACCTGAGCGCCCGCATCGACAAGGCGCGGCACGAACAGGGCCTCGACGTGGAGGAAAAGCCGGAGGACGAGCCGCCGACCAGCGGCGTGGGCCTGGCCTGGCGGGTTTCGATCGAGCTTGTCACCGCCATCGTCGTCTGCACCGGGATCGGGTGGTCGCTGGACTACTGGCTGGAGACCACCCCCTGGATCATGTTGGCGATGTTCGTGCTCGGCGCCGCCGCCGGGATCAACAACGTCATCAAGGTGGCAAACAAGATGGACGCCGAGGCGCAAGCGCCGGCGGCGGACCGGAAGAAGGCGAGGCAGGACAGGTAGGATGGCGGCAGGCGACAGCCCGATGCTCCAATTCGAGGTCAAGCCGCTGGTCGAGCTGAAGCTCGGCGGGCTGGACGCCTCGCTGACCAATTCCGGCGCCTGGATGATCGCCGCGGTGATCGCCATCACGCTGTTCCTGACGCTGGGCGTGCGCAGCCGCTCGATGGTGCCCGGCCGCTGGCAGTCGATGGCCGAGATGGCCTACGAGTTCATCGCCGACATGCTGAAGGAAACCGTGGGCGCGCAGGGCCGCAAGTATTTCCCCTTCGTGTTCTCGCTGTTCATGTTCATCCTGGTCTGCAACCTGTTCGGCATGCTGCCCTACAGCTTCACCGTGACCAGCCATATCGCGGTGACCGGCGCGCTGGCGCTGATGGTCTTCGTGATCGTGACGGCGGTGGCGCTGGCCACGCACGGCCTGCACTTCCTCAGCTTCTTCGTGCCCAAGGGCGTGCCGCTGCCGATGCTGTTCCTGGTCGTGCCGATCGAGGTGCTGTCGTATTTCATGCGGCCGATCAGCCATTCGGTGCGGCTGTTCGCCAACATGACCGCCGGCCACACCATGCTGAAGGTGTTCGGCGGCTTCGTCGTGCAGATGGGCGTGTTCGGCGTGCTGCCGTTCATCCTGATCGTGGCGCTGACCGGTCTGGAGATCGCCATCGCCGGGCTGCAGGCCTACGTCTTCACCATCCTGACCTGCCTTTACATCAACGACGCCGTCCACCTGGAACACTGATCGGACGGCCTCGCCTTTTTCACCCCTCCTCCCCATATAAACGCCAACTGAAGGAACAGAATCATGGATCCAGCCGCCGCGAAACTGATCGGTGCCGGTCTTGCTGCCATCGCCATGGGCGGTGCGGGTATCGGTATTGGCCTTATCTTCGGCAACTACGTCGCCGGCGCCATGCGCAATCCGGCGGCCGCGGGCGCCGTGTTCGGCCGGGTGATTCTCGGCTTCGCGCTGACCGAAGCCATCGCGCTGTTCGCGCTGGTGGTCGCGCTGATCATCCTGTTCGTGTTCTAGGCAGGGGTCCGATCCTTCAGATCATGACCTGACCGGGGGCGCGTGCGATGCCGCAATTCGACATAACGAGTTTCCTGCCCCAGCTTATCTGGCTGGGCATCACCTTCGTGGTTCTCTACCTGCTGATGTGGCGGGTGGCGCTGCCGCGGATCACCGACGTGCTGGAAACCCGGTCGGAACGCATCGCCTCCGATCTCGACAAGGCGGCCGAGCTGAAGGCCCAGGCCGACAGTGTGCTGACCGAGTACGAGGCGGCATTGGCCGAGGCGCGGACGCGGGCGAAGGCGACGCTCGCCGAGGTCACGGCGGCGGCCGCCGCGGCGGCGGACGCCCGCAACGTCGAGGTCACCGATCGGCTGAACAAGGAAGCCGAGGCGGCGGCCCAGCGCATCGCCGAGGCCAAGACCCAGGCCATGGCCGAGGTCCGTGATGTCGCCGTCGAGCTGGCGCAGGCCAGCGTCGTCAAGCTGATCGGCCGCGAGGTCGCCGCCGATCAAGTGGCCGGCGCCGTCGACACGGCGATGAAGGAGGCGAGCTGATGTTCTCGGATCCCACCTTCTGGGTCGGTCTCGCCTTCGTCATCTTCATTGCCATCATCTTCTATTACAAGGTACCGGGCCTGATCACCGGCGCGCTGGATCAGCGGGCCGAGAAGATCAGCGCCGAGCTGGACGAGGCCCGCCGGCTGCGCGAGGAGGCGCAGGCCCTGCTGGCCAATTACGAGCGCAAGCACCGTGACGCCATGAAAGAGGCCGACGAGATGGTCGCCCACGCGCAGAAGGAGGCCGAGCGCGAATCGCAGGCCGCCGCGGCGCGCCTCGAGCGGTCGATCGCGGCCCGCGAGCAGCAGGCGCTCGACAAGATCGCGCTGGCCGAGGCCCAGGCCGAGAAGGAAGTCCGCGACGCCGCCGTCGATGTCGCCGTCTCGGCCGCCCGCCAGGTTATCGCCGAACATGTCGGCGGCGACCAGGGCAACGCGCTGATCGACCAGTCGATCAAGGACCTGCGCCGCCACCTGAACTGAGCCGTCGCCAAAACGGCCGCGCTGCCCGCTGCCCGAGACGGGATCGACTGGCTGGGCAAATCGCCACTCTTTCGTCGTCACCGGACTCGATCCGGCAACGACCATGGCTTTGTCCGTTCCATGCAGGCGCCGCCGGCCGGACTCTGAAACTTAGACCAGACAAAGGTCCCGCAGCCGGGCGCGCCTGGCCGTGTCGAGGCCGATCTCGTCGGCTAGATAGGCATCGACGCCGCCATGCCGGCTCTCGATGGCGTCGAAGGCCGCCGCCAGGTATTCGGCCCGGGCCGAGAAGATCGCCGCCACGGTCTCGGCGTCCATCCCGGGCGGCTCGCGGCCGCCGCGATCCCAGTAGATGTTGGTCAGCATATAGTCGTCGAAGACCAGGTCGCGCGGCACGCCGAGCGCCGTCAGCACCATGGCGGCCGCCGTGCCGGCCCGGTCCTTGCCGGCGGTGCAGTGGATCACGAGCTGCTCGCCGGCCAGCAGCCGCTCGAAGATGGCGCGGTAGGCCCCGGCGTAAAGGAACGGATACTGCCGGTAATTCTCCAGCAGGTAGGTCCGGGCCGCCGCGCGCGGATCGTCCGACAACTCGAACGAATCGAGGAACGCGGCGCCCGGGCGCTCCGCCAGGCCGAGCGCCAGCACCTCGACGCGGTCGTGATCGAGAAAACGGGACGGCTCGTTCGCCCGCTCCTCGGCATAGCGCAAGTCGCAGGCCGTGGTGACGCCAAGATCACAGACCGTCTCGACATCGTTGTCGGTCAGCGCGGCAAGCGTGTCCGAGCGGAAGATCGTCCGCCATTTGACGGCGCGGCCGTCCGCCGTCTCGTAGCCCCCGAGGTCGCGGAAATTCGAGACACCTTCCAGGTCAATCAGCCGGTTCATCGCGAATCGTTCCCTGTTCAGCGCGCACTTTGCGCCGCCATTGTTACGATATCGCGACGGTCGGCAAGGCCGGGTCGGGCGACGGCCTCAACCGACATCCGGCAATGGCCGGACCTCGCCCAGGGGGTAGAACCGGCGCACGACCCAACCACCGCCGGCTCGCTCCAGCAGCACCTGATACCTGCCCAGGCGCTCGCGCTCGAAGCCGATGACGCCGGGCGGCCGCGCGCCGAAATCGAACCGCACGGCGACATCGGCGGACCAGCGCGTCGGCGTCAGCGGATCCAGCGCCAGCAGCGCCAGGTCCTTCAGCTCGGCGGTGCGGTAATCGGTCATCGCCCAGGCGCTCATGCGCCCCTCGGTCAGCGACCGCCGCAGGGTATCGGCGATCGTCGACGCCGTCGGCGGCGCCGTCCCGTCGGCCGCGACCATGGGCACGGACTGGCAGGCGAGCAACAATATCCCGGCGGCAAGACCGGCAAGCAACTGGCGCATATCCCTCGCTCCCTTCCGCTGCCATATACGCCCGACAACGGGATTCGATGCCGAATTCTCGGACAAATTTACCGGCAATGACCGGCCCTGGATTGCCGGGTCAAGCCCGGCAATGACGAATTTGCCGTTGTTTTTTCCACATCCGTCATGCCCGGACTTGATCCGGGCATCCAGGGCCGCATCGACGGCGTCCGCAACGGGGCCGCGTCGACCGGACCCGGTTCCGGCGCAGCGCCCCTACCGGCAATCAGATGGCGGACAGATGAATGTCCACAGACCCTAACCCCGCGCGAACGGCGCGCCGTCGAAGGTCTCGCGCACCGCGATGTCCTCGACGGGCCGGCGTTTCAGCCTGGTGAGCTGCTTCACCGGCTTGCCCAGCGGCACCACGGCGCAGACGGCGAAGTCGTCGGGAATGTTCAGCAGCGCCCGCACGTCCGGCTCCCGGGCCACGGCGAGCGTCGTGATCGTGCCGCCGAAACCTTCCTGCCGCGCCGCCATCAGCACGTTCCAGACGAACGGAAAGATAGAGCCGCCGCTGATCACGCCGACCCGGTCCAGGTCCCGGTCGATCGACGCCACCACCTTCAGGTCGACCACGAACACCAGCACCACAGACGCGTTCCGGCAGGGCTCGACCAGCATCGGATGCGGCGCCGTCGCCTCGGCCTCGGCCGCGGTCACCTTGCTCGGCACGACGGTGTTGAACGGGCTCTCGCCAGCCTTGACCTGCGCCGTGTAGAGCTTGGCCGCCGGCTCGCCGAGCGCGGCCAGGCGATCGCGCGTGGCCGCGTCGCGCACCACGATCACCCGGTTGCCCTGCCGGTTGCCGCCCGACGGCGCGAACCGCGCGTTCTCCAGAATGTCGTAAAGCACCGCGTCCGGCAGTGCCTCGCCGGTATATTCCCGCACCGCGAACGTCGTTCGCATCACCTCGTACAACTCCATCGGTCCTCCCTTTCGTCCGCCGGCGCCGCCTCCGCCCGTACGGCAGCGGCCCGCTCTAGCGCGAGCTTCGGCGACGGGCGGTATCGCCGTCAAGCGAGCCGGCGTTCCGGCACAGGCCCGGGTCGAGGAGCCCGGGCGCGCGCAACGCCAGCGACGAGGTCCGGTTCGATCTGGAAATCACGCCGACGACCTCGTGCCCGTCCCCGATCGGCCGCAGCACCGGCGCGCCCGACGTGCCCGGCGTCAGCGGACAGGCGAGACGCAGACGCGCGCCGCCGTCATAGGCCGAGACCGGGCAGGACGTCGCCGTCAGCGCATGCATCCGCGGCCGGCCATAGCCCAGCACCAGCAGCGTTTCGCCGACCCGCGGCGGCGTCCGTGACGGCCGGAACCAGGACGCCCCGCCGCCGACGCAGAGCGCGGCGACATCCCCGCCGTCCGCGTCACGCCGGATGGCCGCCGGCCGCAAGTGCAGGTCCCATTCCCCCCGCCGATAGCCCAGTAGCAGATGCAGCTCGGCCGGGTGCCGGCCATCGACGCAGTGCGCCGCCGTCAGCACCAGCCCCGGCCCGGCCAGGAACGCCGTGCAGTGCTGCCGCTTGCGATAAGCCGCGAGGTTCAGCCGGCCGATCGCGGCATGCGCCTCGACCGCATCCGCCGATCCGGCCGACGGTGTCGGGGCAATCCCGGCCAGCACGGCCAGGAGCAGGCTCGCCGTTCTGATCATGGCGGTCCGCGTCAAAGCATGTCGTCGCGCCGCCGGTGGGCTCGCGAATGCGTGGCCGGACCGGCGCAAACGGTCAATCCGCCGTTCGGCGTATGAAGCAAACATATCGCACGGGTGTCCGGTTGGGAACGCTACCGCGCCGCGTCCGGTGTCCGTTCCGCGCTACGATAATTCCGGGTCCGCCGATCCGCCACCGCGCGGTAGATTGTTCGCGGGGGATCGGCGAACGGGTCGGGGTGGCATCATGACGACAGCGACGGAAGCCAGCGCCGGCGGCGGCCGGCTCGCGGCGGCGTTCGCGCGCGCCGAGCAGGACGGCCTGCGGCTGGTGGTGCGCGTGCGCACCGCCGCCCTGATCGCGGTGGCGATCTGGATCCTGGTCTCCAATCCCTGGTTCCTGTCGGCCTATTACCTGCCGCTCGTCGGTCTGTTCGGCCTGATCGGCCTGGGTCTCTACGGGCTCAGCGGCACCCGCTTCTACGCGCCCTGGATGCGCTACGCCGCGGTGCTGCTGGACGCCTGCCTGATCGCCTACACGCTGCTGGTGCCGCCGCTCACCGACCTCGATCCCTGGCCGCCGCAGATGGCCTTCCGCTTCGGCAACTTCGCCTACCTGTTCCTGCTGCTGAGCAGCCTGTCGCTGGTCTACTCGCCGCGTCTCGTGATCTGGGGCGGCCTGACGCTGGCGGCGGCCTGGGGGGCCGGCACGGTCTACGCCATGACCCTGCCGGATTCGCTGCCGCAGCTCCGCACCGACGAATTCATGGCGCTGTCCGCGCCCGAGCAGCTCGCCTATTTCCTGCAGCCGACCTTCGTGCCGCTGACACCGCGCCTGACCGAGATCATCGTGCTGCTGCTGGTCACCGGCACGCTTGCCGCCGGCGTCTGGCGGGCCCGCCGGCTGGTCGAGAACCAGGCGCTGGCCGAGCGCGAGCGGACCAATCTCGCGCGCTATTTCGCGCCCAGCATCGTCGACGAGCTGGCCCGGTCGGACGAGCCGCTGGGCGCCGTCCGGCAGCAGGACGTCGCCGTGCTGTTCGTCGACATCGTCGGCTTCACGCGCCTCTGCGAAGCCATGACCGCCGACGAGGTGATCGTGCTGCTGCGGGACTTCCACGGCCGCATGGAGCGCTGCGTGTTCGACCATGCCGGCACGCTCGACAAGTATCTGGGCGACGGCCTGATGGCGACCTTCGGCACGCCGCGCGCCGGCCCGCGCGACGCCGCCAACGCCATCGCCTGCGGCAAGTCCATGCTGGCCGAGATCGCGGCGTGGAACGCGGAACGCGACCGCCTGGACCGGGCCCCGATCCGCATCGGCGTCGGTATCCATTACGGGCCCGTCGTGCTGGGCGACATCGGCAGCGCGCGGCGTCTCGAATTCGCCGTCGTCGGCGATACCGTCAACGTGGCGAGCCGGCTGGAAGCGCTGACCCGCGACCTCGGCGTCGACATGATCGTCAGCGAGGACGCCGCGGCGGGCGCCGCCGGCGGCGGCGAGGTGGCCACCGACCTGCGGCCCGCCCCGGCGCAGCCCCTGCGCGGCCGCGCCGCGCCGCTCGCCATCCGCACCTGGCGGGCGGGATGACGCCGCCCTCAAATCTTGGTGACCGGCGGACCGTAACCCGCGACGCCCGGTCTGCATCACCTATATGGCAGATGGACGTTTCGCGCGGACCCGGCGGTCCGCCGGCGCGCGCATGCGCGCGTGTTTATGGACAATCACGGTGACAGGGGCAGGCCATGGCAACGGAACGAGAGACATCCACGGCGGACGAGACGGCCCGGTTCGACTCGCAGGTCGACAGCGACGAGATCGCCCGGGCGCTGCGCGAAAACGTCGAGATCAAGGACCGGCGCTTCCGCATGCAGACCTACGAGAAGTGCTTCGTCGGCGCCGAGGCCTGCGACTGGATGGTCGGCGCCGGGCTGGCGGGCGACTACGCGCAGGCCGTGCTGATCGGCAACATGCTGCTGGAGGCGGGCGTCTTCCACCATGTGCTGAAGGAGCATGACTTCAAGAACGAGGCGCTGTTCTACCGCTTCGCCGCCGACGAGGGCCGCGGCGCGGTCAGGCAGAAGCCCGGCGGCGGCGCCGTCTCCTGGTTCGACTTCGTCAACCCGGGCTGGGATCTCTCGGGCGACGGCGACAGCCGGCTGTCGGCGATCCCGACCTACCACGACGACCTCGCCGGCATGCAAAGGGTCGAAAGCTGGGGCGTCGAGCCGCTGGACGCGCACAACGCCAAGCTGCTGGACAACGTGCATCCCCGCGAATGGCAGGACCCGAAGCCGAAGCGCAACTACAACATGGTGGTCGTCGGCGCCGGTACCGGCGGCCTGGTGACGGCCGTGGCCGCGGCCGGCCTCGGCGGCGAGGTGGCACTGATCGAGGAGCACCTGATGGGCGGCGACTGCCTGAACGTCGGCTGCGTGCCCTCGAAGGGCGTGATCCGCGAGTCGCG
>JANQKO010000393.1 GCA_028281075.1 Alphaproteobacteria bacterium
GGCTCGGGCCCGTTCCGGCTGAAGGAGCGCAAGATCGGCGAATACGTGCTGCTGGAGCGGGACGAGAACCACTTCCGTGACGGCTTCCCCTATCTCGACCAGGTCATCATGCGGGTGGTCACCGACAAGACCGCCATGCGCGTCGGCCTGCGGCAGAAGCAGTTCCACCTGGCGAACGTGGCGGCGACGATGCGCTTCGGCGACATCAAGAACTTCGAGAAGATCCCGCACCTGACGGCCACCCGGGTGGTCAGCCCGTCGGGCGGCGGCGCGGCGCTGGAGTTCAACCACCGGGTCGAGCGCTTCGCCAACAAGAAGGTCCGGCAGGCGATCGCGCACGCGGTCGACAACGACTATATCTCGCGCGTGTTCCACGCCGGCTGGACCAAGCCGGCCGTCGGGCCGATGCCGAAGACCAACATCTTCTTCGATTCCAGCCTGAAGGGCCGGGCCTTCGACGTCAATCTCGCCAACAGGCTGCTGGACGAGGCCGGCTATCCGCGCCAGGCCGACGGCAACCGGTTCGAGATGAAGGTGGTCTATATCGCGCCGCCGCATAATCCCGACGTGCAGATCGTGCTGGCCGAGTATCTCGCCGTCGCCTTGAAGGAGGTCGGCATCAAGGTGGTGCAGGAGCCCATGCCCGGCGCCGCGGCCTGGTCGCAGCGCATGGGTGACTGGAACTACGAGACCTCGATCATCCTGGCCGGCGACAAGATCGACCCGGCGATCGGCATCGGCCGTCTCTATGTCTGCAACAACATCAAGCATCAGGCCTATACGAACACCTCGGGCTACTGCAACGAGGCGGTCGACAAGCTGTTCGCCAAGGGCGCGCGGGAAGCCAACTTCGCCAAGCGGCAGGCGATCTACAACGAGGTGCAGGCGCTGCTGGTCGAGGACATGCCGATCTTCTGGCTGACCGACGGCAGCCCGATCTTCCTGCATCACACCGACCTGCATTTCCCGTCCTACGGCTACGGCGAGTTCTGGGACGAGGTCTACTGGAAGAAGGCGCAATAGCCGCTTGCCGGCCGCCGTCCGTCAGGGCGGCGGCGCGGCCGGGGCCGCCGCGCCCCGCCGCGCCGCCATGCCCGCCCGTGCCGCCGCGTATCGTTGACAGGCACTGAGCGATGTCGACCGCGATCGTCCAACGCATCGTCTACGGCCTGCTGCTGCTGATCGCCGTCATCACGCTGAATTTCCTGCTGATACAACTGGCGCCCGGCGACGTGGTCGATGTGCTGCTGACCGAGGCCGGCGGCGGCGATCCGGCGGTGGCGGCGCAGATCCGCGCGGCCTATGGGCTGGACCAGCCGGTCTACGTGCAGCTTCTGACCTATCTGGCGAAGATGCTGACCGGCGATCTGGGCTATTCCTACTACTTCGACGAGCCGGTGCTGTCGCTGCTGCTGGACGCCCTGCCGGCGACGGTGATGCTGGTGCTGTCGGCGCTGCTGCTGGCCATGGTCATCGGCACGCTGCTGGGCGTGATCGCGGCGCTGCGGCCGCAGGGCCTGTCAAGCCATATCGTCACCGTGCTGTCGCTGCTGGGCTACGCGACGCCGGTGTTCTGGCTGGGCATGATGGTGCTGCTGCTGTTCTCGCAGTACCTGCCCTGGTTCCCGGCTTTCGGCATGCGCACGATCCCGATGCCGGAGACGCCGCTCGCCCGGGCGCTGGACGTGCTGCACCACATGGTGCTGCCAACCTTCACGCTGTCGATCCTGTATCTCGCCTCCTACAGCCGGCTGTCGCGGGCCTCGATGCTGGACGTGCTGGGCTCGGACTATATCCGC
This sequence comes from Alphaproteobacteria bacterium, assembly GCA_028281075.1. Taxonomy (GTDB): domain Bacteria; phylum Pseudomonadota; class Alphaproteobacteria; genus JANQKO01. Next base: position 1,800 of record JANQKO010000393.1, read on the forward strand.
ACCGCGCGCTCCAAGGGCCTGGCCGAGTATGTCGTGATCTTCAAGCACGCCCTGAAGAACGCCGCCCTGCCGATCGTCACCATCGCCGGCCTGCAGGTCGGCTCGGTATTCTCGGGCGCGGTGCTGGTCGAGACCGTGTTCAGCCTGCCGGGCGTCGGGCCGCTGCTCTATGAATCGATCCTGCGCCGCGACTATCCGGTCATGCTGGGCGTGCTGTTCGGCGCGGCGGTGACGACGGTGGTCGCCAACATCATCACCGACCTGGTCTACCGCGTGCTGGACCCGCGGATACGGGGGATTTCCTAAGTGAGCGAGGCGCAGGAACCGACGGTCCCGCCGGTCCGCTTCGACGACCCGGCCGACGTGCCGGAAGTCCGCTGGCGGGTGACGGCGGCCATGTTCTACGGCAACAAGGCGGCGGTGCTGGGCATCGCCGTGCTGGCGGCGATCTTGCTGGTCGGGCTGTTCGGACCGCTGCTGCTGCAGGCCGACCCGTTCGCCATCGTCGGCGCGCCGCTGACGGCGCCCGGCGAGCTGCGGCCGCTGGGCACCGACTATCTCGGCCGCGACGTGCTGGCCGGCATGATCCACGGCACCCGGCCGACGCTGATCGTGGCGCTGTCCGCGACCGCGTTCACGGTGGTGATCGGCCTGTCGGTCGGCGCCGTCGCCGGCTTCTACGGCGGCCGCATCGACAACCTGCTGATGCGCATCACCGAGTTCTTCCAGGTGCTGCCGCCGCTAGTCTTCGCCATGGTCATCGTCGCCATCATGGGCGCGCATTTCATGACCGTGATCATCGCCATCGGCGTCACCACCTGGACCAACCTGGCCCGCCTGACCCGGGCCGAGTTCCTGAAGATCAAGGAGCGCGAGTTCGTGCTGGCCGACCGCGCCATCGGCGTGCGGGACAGCAGGCTGATCCTGCGCGTGCTGCTGCCGAACGCGCTGCCGCCGCTGATCATCGCGGTGACGCTGCAGACGGGGCTGACCATCATCTACGAGGCGGCGCTGAGCTTTCTGGGCCTGACCGATCCGGATATCATGACCTGGGGCAAGATGATCGGCCTGTCGCGCGACTTCTTCTTCGATGCCTGGTGGTCGGTGACGTTTCCGGGCCTGGCGATCCTGCTGACGACGCTGTGCATCGCGCTGATCGGCGACGGCCTGAACGACGCCTTCAATCCACGCCTGCGCGGACGGTGAGGGAGGCGGCATGAACACGGGCGCCGGAGACCGGCCGGTCCTGGAAGTGGACGGCCTGAGCGTCGATTTCACGGTGCGCAAGCGGCAGGTGCGCATCCTGTCCGACGTCGGCTTCAGCATCGGCCGCGGCGAGACGCTGGGCATCATCGGCGAGAGCGGCTGCGGCAAGAGCATGACGGCGCTGAGCCTGATGGGCATGGTGCCGTCGCCGCCCGGCCGGATCAGCGCCGGCCGCATCCTGCTGAACGGCGAGGACCTGTGCGCGGCGAGCGAAAGCCGCATGCGGGCGATCCGGGGCCGCAACATCTCGATGATCTTCCAGGAGCCGATGACCTCGCTGAACCCGGTCTACACGGTCGGCAACCAGATCGCCGAGACGATCCGCCGGCACAAGGGCCTGAGCGGGGCCGACGCGCTGGCCGAGGCGGTCGACCTGCTGCGGCTGGTGCATATCCCGGCGCCGGACAAGCGGGTCTCGGCCTATCCGCATGAACTGTCGGGCGGCATGCGCCAGCGGGTGATGATCGCCATGGCGCTGGCCTGCGAGCCCGATGTGCTGATCGCCGACGAGCCGACGACGGCGCTGGACGTGACGGTGCAGGCGCAGATCTTCGACCTGCTGCGCGAGATCCAGGACGCGCGCGGCACGGCGATCGTCCTGATCACGCATGATTTCGGCGCCGTCTCGGAAATGGCCGACCGGGTGATCGTGATGTATGCCGGGCACAAGATCGAGGAGGGCAGCCTGGACGAGGTCAGCGACGACGCGCGACATCCCTATACCCAGGGGCTGCTGCGCTGCATGCCCGAGATCCGCGCCCGCGCCCGGGAACGGCGGCAGCCGCTGCCGGAGATCCCGGGCGTGGTGCCCGACCTGCTGAAGGGGCTGACGGGCTGTCCCTTCGCCTCGCGCTGTCCGTCCGCCATGGACCGCTGCCGGGAGCTGCCGCCGAGCTTCGCGCTTGCGCCGCAGCGCGCGGTCAAGTGCTGGCTGGCCGACGCGTCGGCGGCGCCCGGGGAGCAGCCGGCATGAGCGCCGAGCCGCTGGTCCGGGTCGAGAACCTGAACGTCCATTTCCAGATGCCGCGGCCGCACCTGCTGGCGCCACGGCCGGTCCTGCACGCGGTCGACGGCGTCAGCTTCGAGATCGCCCGTGGAAGGGTCCTGGGGCTGGTCGGCGAGAGCGGCTGCGGCAAGACCACCTCGGGCCTGGCGCTGCTGCGGCTGGTGGCGGCGACCGGTGGCCGCGTGCTGTTCGACGGCACCGACATCCTGGCGCTGGACGCCGAGGCCATGCGCGGCATGCGCCGGCACATGCAGGTCATCTTCCAGGACCCCTATTCGTCGCTCAATCCGCGGCAGACGGCCGGCGATATCGTGCGCGCGCCGCTGGACACGCAAGGCGTCGGCAGCGCGGCCGAGCGGGCCGCGCGGGTCGATGAGCTGTTCGCCCTGGTCGGCTTGCGGTCGAACCAGAAGGCGCTGTATCCGCACCAGTTCTCCGGCGGCCAGCGGCAGCGGATCTGCATCGCCCGGGCGCTGGCGCTGACGCCGGACTTCATCGTCTGCGACGAGCCCGTCTCGGCGCTGGACGTCGCCATTCAGGCGCAGATCCTGAACCTGCTGTGCAAGCTGCAGGACGAGCTGAACCTGACCTACCTGTTCATCTCGCACGACCTGGCCGTGGTGCAGCATATCTGCGACGAGATCGCGGTGATGTATCTGGGCAGCATCGTCGAGAAGGCGGACAACGCCGCGCTGTTCGAGAATCCGCGGCATCCCTATACCCGGGCGCTGCTGTCGGCCGTGCCCTCGCGGCGGACGCCGGCGTCGGCGACGCGCATCCGCCTGGAAGGCGACATCCCGAACCCGATCGAGCGGCCGGACGGATGCCGGTTCCATACCCGCTGCCCGCATGCGCAGGCGCGCTGCCGGACCGAGGCGCCGGCCCTGACGGAGGACCGGCCCGGCCACTGGGTCGCCTGCCATTTCTCCAACGAGCTCGACGCCGCCGCCGACGATTAACGCCTCCTTTACGGCCAGGCGCTAGCGTCGCCGTGGGGGTCGATGACCTGGTTGCGTGCCATGAGCATCACCGTTTCGACCCCGCCGGCGGCGCCGCGCCCGAGCGCCGCGATGAAGGACCTGATCGCCGGCGCGATCGCCTTCGCCGCCCTGCTGCTGGCCTTCGTCAGCGTCGATTTCATCGAGATGATCTTCGCGGCGACCCGCGAGCACGAGGACTGGGAGCTGGACGAGATCCTGGCTGCGATCCCGCCGCTGGTGCTGGTGGCGGCTTGGTTCTCGTACCGGCGCTGGCGGGAAGTCGCCGAGCTGAACCAGACGTTGAACCGCACGGTCGGTGAGCTGGAGGCGGCGAACGCGCTGCGCCAGCGCATGGAACGCCAGCTTCGCGAATCGCAGAAGCTGGAGGCCATGGGCAAGCTGTCCGGCGGCCTGGCGCACGAGCTGAACAACGTGCTGCAGCCGATCGTGACGCTGGCCCAGCACAGCGCCGACCGTGACGACATCTCGGCCGAGTTGAAGGCCCGTATGGCGCATATCCTGGCGGCGGCCTCGCACGGCAGCGACATCGTGCGTGACGTGCTGACCTTCGCGTCCGGCGGCGTCCGCGAGCCCGAATGCCTCGACCCGGCCCTGGCGCTGGCGGACATCGTCGCGTTCTCCGGCGAGAGCCTGGCCGACACGGTGACCATCGAGACCCGGCTCGCCGACGATGCCGGGCTGGTCTCCCTCAACCACGTCGAGCTGACGCAGGTGATCACCAACCTTCTGACCAACGCGGCCGACGCCATGGGCCACCGCGGCCGGATCAGCGTCGAGCTGGCGCCCTGCCACCTGAACGCCGCAAGCGCCACCTTCAAGGGCCTGGAGGCCGGCGATTACATCCGCATCACCGTCGCCGACCAGGGGCCCGGAATCGCGCCGGACGCCATGGGCCGCGTCTTCGACCCGTTCTTCACGACCAAGGACGCGGGCGAGGGAACCGGCCTCGGCCTTGCCGTGGTGCACGGCCTGGTGCGCGGCTGGGGCGGATCGATCGCGGTGACATCGTCGGTCGGCGCCGGCGCCGCGTTCGAAATCCTGGTACCGCGGCTCGAATGCGAGCTCGGTCGGGAGGCGTGAGGCATGGCCGTCATCCTGTTGGCCGACGACGACGACCGGGTGCGGTTCGCGCTGTCGCTGGTGCTGCGCGACGCCGGACATGCGGTGCATGAAGCGAATTACGGCCGCGCCGTGCTGGCGGCCATGGATTCGGTGCGGCCGGACCTGGTGATCACCGACCTGTTCATGCCGGAGATGGACGGCATCGCGCTGATCAAGGAGCTCCGCAAGTCGGGGTCGACGGTCCGCATCCTGGCGATCTCGGGCGGCGGCATGCATAACGATCCCGGCATGGCGACCAGCCTCGCCAAACTCGCCGGCGCCGACCGGGTGATGGCCAAGCCGATCCGGAACGAGGTCCTGCTGCGGGAAGTGGCCGCGCTGGTGGGCACCGGGTAGGGGCCGGCCGCCACGTCGGGCTGAGGCGTTCTATTCGCGGTCGACCGCGTCGCGCAGCGCGTCGTCGAGCTCGTTCTGCGTGCGAACGAGCGCGGCGCTGGCCTTGTAGGCGTTGACCGCCAGGCGCTGGTCGACGAGCTCTCCGGCCAGATTGACGTTTGGGAAGGCCGACAGCCCGGTCGGGCTGGACGGGTCCGGCAACGTGGTGGTGGACGGCTTGACCGGCACCGCGCGGGCCTGGACGCCGCCATAGGCCAGCGCCGCCTGCTGCACGCGTTGCGGCTGGTAGGCGGCGGCCGGTGGTTCGGTGGCGTCCAGCGTCGTCGGCGCCGAGGTCCGGGCATTGACCACGTTGCTCGCCGAGACGGCGACGCGGGTCGACGCCGCACGCATGCCGCTGAGCGCGATGTTGCGTACCGGGTCCATGCGGCAAATATAACGACGGCAAGAAAGAAGTCAAGAAAATATATTAAAATCAAGTACTTATAAATTTTTCATAAAAATTTAATCGAACATTCTTCCATCGCGATCGGGGGCCTTGATCCACGACAAGATACGTGGCCGGATCGGCCACTAGGATGTGGGCCAGCCCTTCCGACGAACCGCCAGGAGCCACGGCCCATGATCACGACAGCCATTTTTCCCGCCCGCTATGTCCAGGGTGACGGCGCGCTTTCCAGTCTCGGGGCCGAGCTGGCGCGCCTCGGCGGCAGCGCGCTGGCGATCTGCGACCCTTACGTTCACCGCGAGCTGCTGCCGGCGATCCGGGCCGGGATCGGCGACGAGGTGCGGCTGGTACTGGAGCCGTTCGGCGGCGAATGCTCGGACGAGGAGATCGGCCGGCTGCTGGACATCGCCGGGCGGAACGACGTCGCCGTGGTCGTCGGCCTGGGCGGCGGCAAGACGCTGGATACGGCGAAGGCCGTGGCGCACGAGCGCCGGCTGCCGGTGGCGGTGGTGCCGACGCTGGCCTCGACCGACGCGCCGTGCAGCGCGCTGTCGGTGATCTACTCGGCGGACGGCGCCTTCAAGCGCTACCTCGTGCTGCCGCGCAATCCGGACCTGGTGCTGGTCGACACCGGCGTCATCGCCCGCGCGCCGGTGCGGTTCCTGGTCGCCGGCATGGGCGACGCGCTGGCGACCTGGTTCGAGGCCGAGGACTGCCACCTGAAGCATGGCCCCAACATGACCGGGCGCGAGGGGCCGATGACGGCCTACGGCCTGGCGCGCCAGTGCCACGACGCGCTGATGGCCCATGGCGTGGCGGCCAAGCTGTCCTGCGAGTTGGGGGCGGTGACCCCGGCGCTGGAGCACGTGGTCGAGGCGAACACGCTGCTGAGCGGGCTCGGCTTCGAGAGCGGCGGCCTCGCCGCCGCGCACGCCATCCACAACGGGCTGACCGCGCTCGACGAAACGCATGTCTTCTGGCACGGCGAGAAGGTGGCGATCGGCACCCAGGCGATGATGTTCCTGTCCGACAAGCCGCGCGAGACCATCGAGACGGTCTACGGCTTCTGCGAATCCGTCGGCCTGCCGACGACGCTCGCCGACATCGGTCTCGCCGACGCGGCGGACGCGCGGCTGATGCTGGCGGCCGAACGGGCCTGCGCGACCGGCGAGACCATCTACAACGAACCGGTCGAGGTGACGCCGCGGGCCGTGTTCGCCGCCCTGAAGACGGCGGACGCCTACGGCCGGCATCGTCGCCCGGCGGGCGGCGGCCGTTAGCCCGCCGGCGATTGCGCCCGCGCGCACTTGACAAGGCGGCATGCCGGCCAAACCTGTCCCTGATCGGGGCACTGGAGATCGGAGGGCGCATGCTGCGGGTACTGATGGCGGCGGTGCTGCTGCTGGCGGCGGCGCCGGCAAGCGCGGATATTGGCCGCGGTATCGCCGCTTTCGAGGTCGACGATTACGCGGCGGCGTTGAGCGTGTTCCGGCCGCTGGCCGAGAGCGGCGATCCGGTGGCGCAGTACTGGCTGGGCCGCCACTACGATGCCGGGCTGGGCGTCGGCGAGGACCCGGCCCGGGCGCTGGCCTGGTTCCGCGAGGCGGCCGACCAGGGCCATGTCGAGTCGCAGCGCGTGATCGGCATCTATTACGAGGAAGGCAAGGCGGTGGCGCGCGACTTCGCGGCCGCCGCCGTCTGGTACGAGAAAGCGGCGGAACAGGGCAACGCCAAGGCTCAGCGAAACCTGGCGGCGCTCTACGCCGACGGCAAGGGCGTGCCCGCCAGCAAGGCCACGGCGGCGACGTGGCTGCAGCGGGCGGCCGAGGCCGGCAATGCCAAGGCCAAGCGCAATCTCGCCTATATGTATTATTTCGGCTCGGGCGTGCCGCTGGACCGGGCGCGCGCGGCGGCGCTGTTCGCTGCGGCCTCGGCCGAGGGCGTCGGCAAGGCGGAGTTCGATCTGGGCCGGCTCTATTACCGTGGCCATGGCGTCGCGCAGGACTTCGCCCGGGCGGCGCGGCACTTCCGCACCGCGGCCGTCGAAGGGCATGTCCGGGCGCAGCTCTTCCTGGGCCGCATGTTCCATCGTGGCGAAGGCGTGCGCCGGGACGACACCAAGGCCTATTACTGGCTGTCGCTGGCCGCCGTGCAGGACGAGCGGACGGCGACGCCGATGCTGGCCCGCGTCGGCCGGGAACTGTCGGCCGACGAGCGGCGGTCCGCCGAGACCGAGGCACGGGCCTTCGAGCCGAAGTAGCGGCCATGCCGGCGCGATGAACCGGCGGCGTGCCGATGTCGTATAACCGGACATTGCCGTGCGCCGCCGTCGAGGCCCGCCCATGAACCGACCATCGCCATCCCGCGTCGCCGCTCTGTTCGCCGCCCTGCTGGCCGGCCTCGTCGCCTGCGCCGGTGCGACGCAGAAGCCGGGCGCGCCCTACCATCACACGACCACCGGCTTCCGCAATCCGCCGGACAGCCCGGCGCGGGGAACGTTCTGGGAGCGGGCGCCCTGGCTGTTGACGACGCCGTTCCGGCTGAGCGGGCGCGGCGGCGTCGTGGTCCCGGACGACCACGTGGTGCCGCCGGCCGACGCGCTGGCGGCGTTCAAGGCGGCGGCGGGCCGGGACACCATGACCTGGATCGGCCATATGACGGCGCTGCTGCGCGTCGACGGCGCCGTGGTGCTGACCGATCCCTGGTTTACCGAGTATGCGACGCCGGTGCCGCCGCTGGGACCACGGCGCGTCGTGCCGCCCGGCCTGGCGATCGACGACCTGCCGCCGATCGACGTCGTCGTGGTCTCGCACAGCCACTATGACCATCTGGGCCTGCCGACCATCGAGATGCTGCCGAACCGGGAACGCATCACCGCCGTCGTGCCGCTGAAGCTGGGCCGGTATTTCCGCGAGCGCGGCTATGAACGGGTGATCGAGCTGGACTGGTACGAGGCGACGGAGGTGGCCGGCCTGACCTTCACGGCGCTGCCGGTGATCCACTGGTCGAAGCGCTCGCTGTTCCGGACCAACGACACGCTCTGGGCCTCGTTCGCCATCGAGGCGCGGAACGGGCTGAAGATCTATTTCGGCGGCGACGCCGAATACGGGCCGGTCTACCGCGACGTGAACGAACGGATGGGCGGCTTCGACGTGGCGCTGATGTCGATCGGCGCGTTCCTGCCGCGCGCGGTGATGAACGGCGCCCACTGCGTGCCGGACCCCTGCCTGCAACTGGCGCTGGACCTGAACGCGCATACCATCGTCGGCATGCATTGGGGCACGGTGCGACTGGGCGACGACGGCTTCCTGGAACCGGCCGAACGCTTCCGCGCCGCCGGCCGCAAGCGCGGCCTGCCGGACGAGCGGGTCTGGCTGATGCGGATCGGCGAGACCCGCGTGCTGCCGCGACGGCCGCCGGCGGCGACGGAATGGCGCCGCTGACGGCGGCTGCCGCTTCGGGCATACTTGGCGCCATGGGGACGTCGGAACGCGAAACCTATCAGCCGTCGGCGGCGCAGCGGGCGTTGTTTCCCGCCATCTCGGGCAACACGGTCAACGGGCTGGGCGAAGCCGCGCGGCGGCGGCCGACGCCGATCTACTGGCACCGGCCGGAGACGCTGGCGCACGGCAAGCTGCAGCTCTACATGATCGACCGGTTCCTGAACGAGCCGGCGCTGGCGAAGAGCCACGAGGGCTTCGGCGGCCGCGGCCCGGAGCGGTCCGATCCGGTGGCGCCGGCCCGCGCCACGGACACGGCGGCGAACTGGTCGGCCCGGGTCAAGGATTTCGCGCTGGCGCACGACGCCGACCTGGTCGGCATCGCGCGGCTGGATCCGGACTGGGTGTTCGAGGGCTACGAGGTCGACGCGCCGTTCATCGTCATGCTGGGCGTGGCCATGGACCAGCCGCGGCTGGCGCGCACCGCGCCGGCGCTCGACTCGGCGCTGGAAGTGCAGGCGCAGTACAATCGCGGCACCCGGGCGGCGCGCTACCTGGCGAACTGGATCCGTGGACAGGGCTGGCACGCCGCCCCGCATGGCGGCCCCTGGGCCGGGCCGGTGACACTGGTCCCGCCGGCGCTCGCCTGCGGCTTCGGCGAGCTCGGCAAGCATGGCTCGATCATCAACCGGACCTACGGCTCGTCGTTCCGACTGGCCGGCGTCACCACCGACCTGCCGCTGCTGCCCGACCAGGCCGACACGTTCGGGGCCGAGGACTTCTGTGCCGCGTGCCAGGTCTGTCGGAATGCCTGCCCGCCGGCGGCGATCGTCGACGACAAGCAGATGGTTCGCGGCACCGCCAAGTGGTACGTCGATTTCGACAAGTGCATTCCCTATTTCAACGACACGCATGGCTGCGGCATCTGCATCGCCGTCTGTCCGTGGAGC
>JANQKO010000396.1 GCA_028281075.1 Alphaproteobacteria bacterium
GATCCGGGTGGCCGCCGCCCCCTGGCCCGCCACCATGCCGTGGCGGGCCAGCCCCGGATGATGGATGTCCTTGCCCGAGAGGATGGCGCAGGACGCCGCCATCCTCTCGGGCAAGGACATCCATCATCCGGTGCTGGCCCGCAACGGCATGGTGGCGAGCCAGGAGGCGACGGCCACCCGGATCGGCGTCCAAATCCTGAAGCAGGGCGGCAACGCCGTCGACGCGGCGGTCGCCGTCGGCTTCGCGCTGGCGGTGACGCTGCCGCGGGCCGGCAATCTGGGCGGCGGCGGTTTCATGCTGATCCACGACGCCGACGGCAACGAGACGGTGGCGCTGGACTATCGCGAGATGGCGCCGGCGGCGGCCAGCCGCGACATGTATCTCGATGCCGACGGCAACGTCGACAAGCGGAAGGCCCGTTTCAGCCACCATGCCGTCGGCGTGCCCGGCACGGTCGCCGGCCTGGCGCTGGCCCAGGAGCTTTATGGCACCATGCCGTTGGAACGGGTGATCGCGCCGGCGATCGCGCTCGCCCGTGACGGCATCACCGTCAGCGAGGATCTGGCCGCGTCGCTCGCCAGCCGGCGCCAGCGGCTGTCGGCATGGCCGGCCACGGCGGCGATCTTCTACAAGCCCGACGGCGGGCTTTACGAACCCGGCGAGCGGCTGGTCCAGGAGGATCTGGCATGGTCCCTGGAACGGATCGCCGCGCAGGGGCCGTCGGCGTTTTACGAGGGCGACATCGCCGCGCGCATCGCCGCCGACATGGCGGCGCATGGCGGGCCGGTCACGCTTGCCGATCTCCGAGCCTACGAGCCGGTGGTCCGCGCGCCGGTGCGGGGTCGCTACCGCGACGTCGAGATCGCCTCGATGCCGCCACCCAGCTCCGGCGGCATCCATATCGTGCAGATCCTGAACCTGCTGGAGCGCTGGCCGATCGGCGCGCTCGGCCACAACAGCGCCGAGAGCATCCATCTCATGGCCGAGGCCATGAAGCTCGCCTATGCCGACCGCTCCGAGCATCTGGGCGATCCGGGCTTCTGGCGAGTGCCGATGCAGGGTTTGACATCGAAAGCCTATGCGGCCGAGCTCGCCCGGTTGATCGACAGCAAACGGGCGCGGTCTGCCGAGGAGATCGGTCCGGCCAACCCAATGCCGTTCGAAAGCAACGAGACGACCCATTTCTCGGTGATGGACGGCAGGGGCAATGTCGTCTCCAACACCTATACGTTGAATTTCAGCTATGGCACCGGCATCACCGCCGCCGGCACCGGCATCCTGCTGAACAACGAGATGGACGATTTCTCGGCCAAGCCCGGCGTGCCGAATGCCTACGGTTTGATCGGCGGCGCGGCCAATGCCGTCGGTCCGGGCAAGCGGCCCTTGAGCTCGATGAGCCCGACCATCGTCTTCAAGGGCGGCGCGCCCTGGCTCGCGACCGGCTCGCCGGGCGGCAGCCGCATCATCACGACGGTGCTGCAGATCATCATGAACGTGGTCGATCACGAGATGAATATCGCCGCGGCCACGGCGGCGCCGCGCATCCATCATCAATGGCTGCCCGACGAATTGCGGGTGGAGGCCGGCCTCAGCCCCGACACCGTCCGGCTGCTGGAAGGGCTCGGCCACGAGGTCGTGGTGAAGAACGCCATGGGCAGCACGCAAAGCATCATGCGCGCTGAAAATGGATTCCTGGGCGCGTCCGATCCCCGCCGCCGCGGCGCGCTGACGATCGGATTCTAAACAGGCTTGTTCCGCAATTTGACCGTATGGAGGTGATCGTGGCGTCGATCAGTGAAGTCGCCGAGGCACAACGCGCCTTTTGGAACGGCGAGGCGAGCGATTCCTGGATCAGGGAGCAGGAACAGCGGGACCGGGCGCTGGCGCCGCTGGGCGAGCTGGCGATGGCCCGGCTGCCGCTCGACGCCGGCGGCCGCGTGCTCGATATCGGCACGGGCTGCGGCGATACCGGTCTCGCGCTCGCGGCCCGTGTCGGCGCCGACGGCGTCGTCCTGGGCGTCGACATTTCCGAACCGATGCTGGCCCGGGCCGAGGAACGGCGGCGCGCGGCCGGCCTCGCGCAGCTCCGGTTCGCGCCCGGCGACGCCGCCACGGCGCGCTTTCCGGAGGCGCCGTTCGATGCCGTGTTCTCGCGCTTCGGCGTCATGTTCTTCGCCGAGCCGGTCGCCGCGTTCCGCAACATCCGCGCGGCCCTGCGGCCGGGCGGGGCGCTGGCCTTCGTCTGCTGGCGGCCGGTCGCGGAGAATCCCTGGGTGGCGGTGCCGCGCGAGGTGGTGCTGCGGCACGTCACACCGCCGCCGCAGGCGCCCGACGCGCCGGGACAGTTCTCCTTCGCCGACAGACGCCGGGTCGCGGGCATCCTTGCCGAGGCCGGTTTCACCGACGTCCGGTTCGAGTCGCACGACCGGGAATTCGCCATCACCACGTCGCCGGATCTCGATGCCGCCGTGGACGCCGTCATGCTGCGCGGCCCGGCCGGCCGGTTCCTGCGCGATGCCGACGAGGCCATGCTGGCGAAGGTTCGGGCCGACATGGCGCCGGCCATCGCGCCGCTGATCGGTGACGCTGGCCTGGTTCTCGGCTGCGGCGTCTGGGTCGTCTCCGCCGCGAACCCGGATTAGCTGTCGCCGAACAGGAAGGCGAGGAGCGCGAAGCGGCGGCCCGAGACCATGTGCATGACCTCGTGCAGCAGCGTGCAGGAAAACACGATGGCGGCGCCGGTCGGCGGCCGGTAGCGCTGGTCGCCGAACTCCGGGAACCGCAGCTCGCCGCCGTCATAATTCTCGGTATTGAGATTGATGGTCACGGCGAACCGCCGATGCGCCACGATGGCCGCGGTATCGTCCCGGTGGCCGTGCGCCTCGCCGCCGCGCTCGCCCTCGTAGCAGGCGATGCGATAATGCTCGCGCCGGGTGATCGGGTACTGGAACGCCTTCTTGATCTCGGGGAACAGCCGGGCGCGCAGCCGCTGATCGATGAAGGCGTTGGTTTCGGGCGTGACCACCCAATGGTCGATCCGGTCGACGCGGCCATAATCGTCGATCCGCATCTTGCAGTCGCTGGTCCGGCCCTGCACCACGTTGTGGCCGGATTCGACGAATTCGTTGCCCTGGAAGCGGTAGACGGAAATCAGCTTCTCACAGTCTTCGGGGCTCAGCACGTCGGGCACCAGCAGAACAGGCGGATGCATCTCCAACCGCCGCGTCGCCCGCGCCTCGGCCCGCGCCGCGATCAGGTCCAGCACCCGGTCGGCATGATCCGGTTCGGCATCGTCGGCCACCAGCGCGATATGCTGGTTCGGCGCGATCAGTATGGTGACCGAATCGTGCCCGGGGCCG
>JANQKO010000445.1 GCA_028281075.1 Alphaproteobacteria bacterium
GTCGTGGTGCCGCTCGACTTCCTGCGCCTGCCGCTGATCGCCGTCGTCGGCTTCGTCGTCTATGCCGAGCCGCTCGACCCGTTCGTGCTGGCCGGCGCCGTGCTGGTGGTCGGCGGCAACATGCTGAACCTGTTCGGCGACCGCTTCACGCGCAAGGCCTGACGCCGCGGCTCAGGCGGCGACCCGCTCGCCCTCGATGGTGATGCGGTGCATCAGGCGGCGGGCGCCGTGATAGTCGTTCACCGCGTAGTGCCAGGTGGCGCGGTTGTCCCAGAAGGCGATCGAGCCCGGCGCCCATTGGAACCGGTAGGTGTGCTCGGGCCGGGCCGCGTGGGCGTAGAGCATGCCCAGCAGCGGCGCGCTCTCGGCCTCGGTCCAGCCGTCGACGCGCAGGGTGAAGCCGGGATTGACGTAGAGCGCCTTGCGGCCGCTGATCGGGTGGCGGATGACGATGGGGTGCACGGCGTCCTGCGTCGCCGCCGCTTCGTTGCCGAACCGGTCGCCGAAGTCCCGGCCCTCCTGCTTGTGGCGGGAATTGGCGCCGAACACGTGGCGGCTGGAATGCACCGCCGACAGGCCGTCGAGCGTCGCCTTCAGGCCGTCGGACAGCGTCTCGTAGGCCGTGTACATGTTGGCGAAGAGCGTGTCGCCGCCACTCGCCGGCGTCTCGCGCGCGACCAGGATCGAGCCCAGCGCCGGCGCCTCGTCGTAGCTGTGGTCGGTGTGCCAGCCGCCGCCGATATTGGCCTGCTGGTCCGGCTCCTTGCGCACCTCGGCGATGCCCGGATGACCGTCGACGGCCTTGAAGAAGCGGTTCACGTTGATCGCACCGAAGCGCTCGGCGAAGGCGAGATGGGCCTCGGGCGAGAGGTCCTGGCCGCGAAAGAACAGCACGCCATGGTCGCCCAACGCCGCGCGCAGCATGTCGCGCGCGTCGTCGCTCACCCCCAGCGACAGATCGAGCCCCTCGACAAAGGCCCCGACCCCGCCGCCGCTCGACCGTACCTCGAACCGCGTATTCTGCACCACCGCCATCCCTCCGTGATCCGACACCGGAGGGTGGGAGTGTAGCAGCCCGCCGGCGACAGGCGGAGACGTAATCGCGACAGGGATGGGCCAAGAATCCAAGAATCAGTCTTTGCAGCCAATGGTATTTGCCCGGCCATCTGGCCTGATCCGGCCGTTGCGGCGGCAATCCGTTCGGTCCTGACGCGTCTTGGACAGCAGCCGATTTCCAGGACCGCCGCGATTTGCGCCACCCTGGCGGCGGCGACGCCCGGATATCGGTGACGGCTCTTCTCCCGCGACGATTTAGGGACTAGAAATCCATTGGCGACGGGACGGCGGAGACGACTGTCGCGACGATTCTGGAAGCGGCGATCGATCGCGCCTGGCCCGTTGGCGCATCGAAGGACGCCGCGTTGCGATTTACGATTGGTCACGGGAGGGGAGAGTAACGATGTCGCGGGATGCCCTGGGCTGGCGCTGCAAGTTCGCCGTGGTGGCGCCGTCCACCAACACCATCGTGCAACCGGATATGGAGGCACTGCGGCCGGACGGCGTGACCAACCATTTCGGCCGCATCCATGTGCCCAACATGCCGGTGCATGACGACGCCGATTTCCTGGCCCTTGTCGAAGCCATCGGGGCGGAACTCTACGCCACCGTCGATCGCTGCAAGACCATGGCGCCCGACTATCTGATCATGGGCATGTCGGCGCTCATGTTCTGGGACGGCCGGGCGGCCTCGGAAAAGCGCATGCGGGCGCTGTCCGAGCATGCCGGCGTGCCGGTCTCCGCCGGCTCCTTTGCCTGCGAGGCCGCGCTCAACCTTTCCGGCGCCAAGCGTATCGCGGTGATTTCACCCTACATGCCGATTTCGGACGTGAACGTGACGCGCTTTTTTGAGGACTGCGGCTTCACCGTGGCCAAGTTCAAGGGGCTGCGCTGCAACAGCCCGATCGCCATCGCCGAAGTGCAGGCCGATACCCTGCGCCGGCATCTGCTGGAGATGGATGACGACAGCATCGAGGCCATCGTCCAGGTCGGCACCAACCTTTCCATGCTTGGTCTGGCCCTGGAGATGGAACAGGAACTGGGCAAGCCGGTCATCGCCATCAATGCCGCGACTTACTGGCACGCCCTGCGCGCCAATGGCATCAACGATCAGTTCGCCGGGCACGGACCGCTGTTCGAAATGCATTAGGTCGGGTACCCCCGGACGAGACACCTGATCTCAAAACGATGTGGTTCACCGCCTTAAGCCAGAGGCGGTGATCATGGCTCGCCCGAGACGCTTAGCGTTCATGAACGCCGCGCATGAAAGATCGGTCGCACAGGCCAGCCAGTGCTCCCAGACGGTAACGCGGCAATCGCCGTCAGGATTGACATGACGATCGGGGCTTCGCGGAATCCGCCCGCCATCGGCGAACAAGCGCGGGCCTTGTTGGGCGACGTGCCGCTGACCCTTGTGCCGGAGGCCGGACATGCGCCTGATCTTGAAAGGCGGGACGCCTTCGATCCTCCGGTGTTGCGTTTTATCAGCTCCAACTCTGGTGAGACCGAAAGGTTATCCAAGACCGGGCTTCAGGCGCGGACCGCCTTGCGGATCGCCCGACCGGCCACCAGGCGGTTCAAGACGGCGGTGCCGTCGACAACCGCCATCATGTCGCAATCATCCGCGAGCCGGACGATCGGATCCTGCGCCTCAAGCGCGGCCGCCCCGAGCAGCGCCTTGGCCCATGCGGCCGCCGCGACCGCCGCATCGGTCGCTATCGCCTTGGCGCCGGCAGCCAGTGCGTTCACCCCGGCTCCGTCGTCGAGCTCCGTAAGGCCGCGGTAGCAGAGCAGCCGCGCGCTCTCCAAGCGAGACCGTAGCGTCGCGGCCTCCGACGTCACGCTCTCGGCTTCGA
>JANQKO010000459.1 GCA_028281075.1 Alphaproteobacteria bacterium
CGAACGCCTGAAGACCGCGACGCCTGACCTTGGTGTCTTGGCGACTTGGCGGTGAAACCTCGCGCGCCGAAGGATCGGGAAATTAATAGGGACAGTCCCTAATAGACGGCTTGGCGGACCAGCATGACCGTGGTCCGTGCGGCCGTGAATAAAGCGCTCAAGGTTCGCCCTCCGTTATCATGCCGGCGAAGGCCGGCATGACGACCGGGTGATTGCTTCGCACGGGAAATCAATAGGGACAGTCCCCAATAGATGAGGGAATCCAAAGGAATCCGAATACGCCCGGACTTTTGCCCCAGTTACCTCAGTATGAAGATAAGTCGTTGAATTCAAAAAATTTCTCATCCCGAGGAAGCCCCGATAGGGGCTGTCTCGAAGGATGGTCAGCGGCCGGATGCCTCGGTCATGGCGATGAAGAAGGCGGGCGAGATTTCGAGAAACCGCGCGCCGACCTCGCCGTCGTCGGTAACGTGCACGATTTCGGCCACGAACCGGCCGGACCGGACCGCCCGCAGGCCGTCGAGCGCGCCGCTGAGGCGCAGGCCCGGCCGCGGCTCGCCGTGGAACCGCGGCAGGCGGAAACCGCCCGGCGACCAGTCGACGGTCCGGTAGTCATGGTGGCCGATCGAGATGATCAGCGGCTTGTTGCTGGTGCGCGAACGCTGGCGACGCTCCACATGGGCCAGATCCTTGCGCTTGCGTGACGCGAACCCCATGTCGATCCCCCTTCAGTGGCTCCGCCGCCTGTCCCGGCGATAGCCGGGCGAAGGCCGGTGGCTTTGCGTCCCGCCGTTTCCGGCGGTTTGCCCTTTTCAGGTCGTCGCCGGCAGGGTAGCCGATCCCCGCACCGACGCAGTGACGGCGATCACCGGCGGCAGATCGGTTAATCTCCCGCTAACCATGTCGTTAGCCGAGGAGGTCCGTCGATGGCCGACCCGCTTATCCGCCCGGCCCGGCCAGAGGACGCCGACGAGATCGTCCGCCTGGTCCATGCGCTGGCCGAATACGAGAACGAACCGGCCGAGGTCGTGAAGCTGACGGCCGACGTGGTGCGCCGCGACGCCTTCGGCGGCCGCCCGCGCTTCGAGGCACTGCTGGCCGAGCATGACGGCGCGGTCGTGGGCCTCGCCCTGTTCTACGAGAACTACTCCACCTGGCAATCCCGGCCCGGCCTGTTCCTGGAAGACCTGTTCGTCGAGGAACGCGCGCGGGGCCTCGGCCTCGGCCACAAGCTGATGGCCGCGCTCGCCGCCGTCGCCGTCGCGCGCGGCTGCGGCCGCATCGACCTCGGCGTGCTGCACTGGAACCCGACCCGCGACTTCTACCACCGCCTCGGCTTCCGGCACATCGACCAGTGGCTGCCCTACCGCCTGGAGGGCACCGCCATCACCGACCTGGCGGGACGGGCGGACCCGCGTTGAGCGATTCCCCCGCCGCGCCGGCCGGGCTCACTCCGCCGCGGCGATGGTCTCCGCCACCCGGGCCTTGGCGTCGAATTCCTCGGCGACCTGCTGGTCCCGGTCGAGCAGCGCGCCGATGTCGATGTTGGGATCGGTGAATTCCAGCACGCCCATCTTCACATAGGCGTCCTGCACCTTCTCGCTCCACAGGCCGATGTCGCGCACCACGGGCACGATGCGCGAGAACAGGCGCGAGCGGAACAGACGCATCGCTTCCGATTTCTCGACCCAGTCGATGCATTCCTTCTCCGGCAGCCCCAGCACGCCCCAGAGCTCGGCCGAGGTGAAGCGGTCGCGCATGTGCCGGCTGGCCTCGATCACGAATTCCTCGCGCTCGGCCCGTTCGGCCTCGGTCAGTTGCGGATAATAGTCGCGCAACGCCAGCCGGCCGAAGGCGACATGCCGGGCCTCGTCCTGCATGACATAGGCGTTCACCGAGGCGGCCAGCGGGTTCCGGCTCATGTCGCGGATGGCGTGGAAGGCGGCCAGCGCCAGCCCCTCGATCAGCACCTGCATGCCGAGATAGGTGAAGTCCCAGCGCTTGTCGCGGACGATGTCGTCCAAGAGCGCCTGCAGCGGGCCGGTGATGGGATAGGCGAGCTCGAACTTCTCGTGCAGCAGCCGCGAATAGGCCTCGACATGGCGGGCCTCGTCCATCACCTGCGTCGCCGCGTAGAACTTGGCGTTGATGTCCGGCACCTGCTCGACGATCTTGGCGGTGCAGATCAGCGCGCCCTGCTCGCCGTGCAGGAACTGCGAGATCTGCCAGGCATGTGCATGGTGGCGCAGCCGGATCTTCTCCTTGTCGGTCAGCTTCTCCCAATAGGGCGAGCCGTAGATGCGGATCATCTCGTCCGGCATCAGCATCGGGTTCTCGGGGTCCAGGTCCTGCGACCAGTCGATGCGCTCGGCCGCGTCCCACTGCTGCTTCTTGCCCTTGTCGTAGAGCTTCAGCAGGCTGTCGCTGGCGTCCTCGTACTCCCAGGTGAACCGCACCTCGTTCTCGCCGTCGAGCGTCCACTCGGTCTGCTCGACCGGCAGCGTATACCGATGCACCGATGCCATTCCCAATCCTCCCCGGCGTGATGGCCCTCTAGCGTTCTTGCCGTCGCGGCATCGTCGCGCACGGACCCCCTTGACATGCCGCGATGCCTTGAATCAGAATTAGAATTCTAGTTCTGTTTAGAGTCAAGCGGGAAGACCGGTCACGATGTCGTCCGCCACGGATCTCGACCGCGCGCCGCGCCGGCCGCCGGCGCCCGCCAGGCAGCAGCGCGGCCAGCGCACCCGCGGCCTGCTGCTGGACGCGGGCAAGCGGCTGATCGAGGACCGCGACGACGACCAGTTCGGCGTCGCCGACATCGTCGCCGCCGCCGGCTCGTCGACCGGCGCCTTCTATCACCACTTCGCGGACAAGGACGCCTATCTCGACGCCGTCGTCGACGCGGTGAGCGCGCGGCTCTGGCAGCGATTCGAGGCCGAGTTCGGCGCCGAAGTCCTGGCGCCGCTGCCGACCGCGGCCCTGCTCGGCCGCGCCGTCGAATTCATCGGCGGCATCATGCGCGACAACCAGGGCCTGATCCGCACCACCTTCCGGCGGTCGCTGGACGATCCCGAGGCCTGGGCCCCGGTGCGCGCCTTCGCCCGCGCCTATCAGGCCCGCATCGCCGACCTGCTGGCCGCGCGCGCCGGCGACCTCGGCCGCGCCGACTGGCAGGACGGTTTCCGCTACGGCATGCAGATGGTCTACGCGACGCTGTTCAACGCCATCGTCAACCGCCCCGGCCCGCTGGCCATCGAGGACCGGGCCATGGTCGACGAGCTGACCCGCATGCTGACCGCCTATCTGCGGGTCCGGGACGACTGATCAGCCTGGGTTTTCACCACGGAGACGCGGAGAAAAGAGGCCTGGGCGCGTCGCACCCAAAAAATCAACTCTGTGCCTCCGTGGTTCGTCAAAGGCCGGGCCATGGCCGACGAGCTGGCCGGTTATCTGCACGTCCGTGCCGATTGAAAGGTCCGATTTTTCAACACAGAGACACAAAGACACAGAGAAAAGGGAGCTGGGCGCTTCGCGCCCAAAAAACTCTGCGTCCTCCGTGCCTCCGTGCCTCTGTGCCTCTGTGGTTCACCAAACCCGTTCGCCATCGGGTTCACCACAACGACGCAAGGGATACGTTTCCGGCGCACGGCACTGGCAGACAGGGTTGCTCTTCGTGCCTTTGTGGTTCAGCAGGCCGGCCCGCGACCCGCGTCACGCAGCCAGTCGAGATAGCGGGCGATGCCCTCGCGCAGGCCGACCTCGGGCCGCCAGCCGAGGTCGCGGCCTGCCGCGCCGATGTCGAGCGGCCCGCGCGTCTGATCGGCCGGGTCCGGACCGTCGCCCAGCCGGATGTCGGCCGCCGGCAGCAGCCCGCGCACGATCCCGGCGACAGCGTCGAGCGGCAGCCATTCGGCCCCGGCGATGTTGTAGGCGGCGTCGGGCCGGTGGATCGCGTCGGCCGGCGCGTCAAGCGCGGCGATGACGGCCGCGACGGCATCGTCGATATAGAGCCAGGGCCGGCAGTGCCCGAGCCCGTGCGCATAGACCGTCGGCCGCCCGGCCAGTGCATCGGCGAGGAAATCGCGGATCTGCGACGCCGTCGTGCGCCGCGGCCCGTAGACCGCGCCGACCCTGAGCGCCAACGCGTCGACACCCCAATCGGCGCGGTAGCTGCGCATCACCGCCTCGCAGGCGGCCTTGCTGGCGCCGTAGGCCTCCGTCGCCCGCAGTGGCGTCGCCTCGTCGATCACCCCCGGCGGCACATCGCCATAGGCGACGTTGGACGACAGGAACACCACGCGCTCGAGCCCGAAGCGCCGCGCCGCCTCGAACACGTTCACCGTGCCGCCGATATTGATGTCGAACACATCAGCCGGATCGTCCGGCAGCACCATCGGCCCCGAGATCCCGCCGCAATGCACGATACGCAGCACCTCGTGCTCGTTCACCGCCCAGCACAGCCGCTCGGCGTCACGGATATCACCCGTCACCAGCGGCCAGTCCGGCCCGCCCTCGCGCGGCGGCGCCAGGTCATACCCCACGACCCGCCGCCCCTGCGTCGACAAGCGTGCCGCCACCGCCCGACCGATCAATCCGCCACAGCCGGTGACGAGGACGGTGTCCGTCATGGGCGGTAAGCGACGCTCGTTCTCAACACGTCATTGCCGGACTTGATCCGGCAATCCAGCGGCCGTGCCACCGGCACTGGATGCCCGGATCAAGTCCGGGCATGACGGTCTGCCTTGGTGGCGTCACGGGCACGGACCCTAAGAAGCCAAAGGCAGGCAGCTCGGCCCGATGGGCTCGAAGCTCTTGTAGGTCAGGATGAATTCCTGGTGGCCGAGGGCCTCCGAGCAGGTCTGCCCGCCCCGGCCGACGGCCTGGATCAGGTCGTAGATCTCGCGGCCGACCTCGTCGAGGCTGGCCTCGCCGTCGAGAATGCGTCCGGCGTCGACGTCCATGTCGTCGGCCATGCGCCTGTACGTGTCCGGGTTGGCGCAGACCTTGATCACCGGCGAGATCGCCGAGCCGACGACCGAGCCGCGCCCGGTCGAGAACAGCACCACCTGGGCGCCGCAGGCGATCAGCTCAGCCACTTCCTGGTTGTCGTTCATGCTGGGATAGCCGAAACGCGGCTCGCCGTCCGGCACCATGTCCAGGAGATAGAGCCCGCCCGCCGGCGGCCGGTCGCCCGGCTTCAGCAGGCCCGAGATCGGCGACGACCCGCTCTTGGCATAGGCCCCCATCGACTTCTCCTCGATGGTGGTCAGGCCGCCGTCGGCGTTGCCGGGCGAGATGCTGGCATGGCCCATGGTCTGGTAGTAGTCGCCGGCCTTGCCGACGCAGCGGATGATCTCGTCGGCGAGCGCCGGCGTCACCGCCCGGTCGGCCATGTAATGCTCGCAGCCGATCAGTTCGCCGGTCTCCTCGAAGATGCCGGCGCCGCCGTCCGCGATCAACAGGTCGAAGGCACGGCCCATGGCCGGGTTGGCGGTCAGGCCGCTGGTCGCGTCCGAGCCGCCGCAGATCGTGCCGACCACCAGCTCGTCGACACCCATGTCGACGGCGGGTGTCTCGCGCAGGTCCTTGAGCGTCGCCTCGATCCAGGCCTGCCCCTCGGCGATCGCCCTGGCGGTGCCGCCGACCTCCTGGATCACCGCCAAATGCGCCGGACGATCCGAGGCTTGTACGTGCGCCAGCAGACCCGACCTGTCGAAGCTCTCGCAGCCGAGACTGACCAGCATGGCGCCGCCGACATTCGGATGCGTGCAGAGCCGGCGCATCATGTCGTCGGCATAGTCATTCGGAAAGCAGCCGGGGAAACCGATCACGTGCACGCCGTCGCGCCGGAACGGCAGGGCGATCTCGCGCGCGACGTGGTGCGCGCACTCGACCAGATAGGCGACAACGATGACGTTGCGG
This sequence comes from Alphaproteobacteria bacterium, assembly GCA_028281075.1. Lineage (GTDB taxonomy): Bacteria > Pseudomonadota > Alphaproteobacteria > JANQKO01. The sequence continues at coordinate 5,926 of JANQKO010000459.1, forward strand.
ATGCCCTTGCGGCCGTCCGATCTGAGATAGCCGCGCATCAGTCGGCCCGCCGCTGCTTCAGATAGGCGTTCTCGCCGTCGATGGTGTAGGTCGGGATGTAGTCGCTTTGCATGTTGTGGATATGCACATAGTCGCCGACGGCGATGTCCCGCGTCGCCGAGCCGATCGGCGCGCCGTATTTCAGCACCGTCTCGCCCGCCGCGATCGGCCGCACGGCGATCTTGTGGCCGTAGCCCGCGTGCATGCCGAGCGCATACTCGGCATCGCCGATCCGCAACGCCTCGCCCGCCCGCACATTCGCGCGCAGCACCGCGATGTTGTCGTCGGGCGATATCAGCAACAGCCGCGTATCGAGCTCATCCATGGCCGCCTCCTCCCACCGCCAGCTTAGCACTTCGCGCATCCGCGGAATATGATGCCGACGTCTGAGACACGCGAGCGGCCGGATGGTTCACCGCCAAGACGCCAAGGCACCAAGAAGGGAAAACAGATTTCTTCCAAGAACGCTCCCGCAATGAAGTCGGTCGCGATATCTCATTGGATGTCTTGGCGCCTTGGCGTCTTGGCGGTTAATTCTCTACTGACGATCGACTAGGCACCAGCGATGGCCGATCGAAATGACGATCTTCTCGATGTGCTCCGCCAAGCGCTGGCGCCCGGCTTCGGCAGCGACGTCGAGATCGCCGACCTGCGCAAGCTGTCGGGCGGGGCCAGCCGCGAGACCTGGGCCTTCGATGTTACCGACGCCAACGGCACGCACCGCCCGCTGATCCTGAAGCGCGACCCCGTCGGCGCCCACATCGACGCCACGGCCGGCGTCGATGCCGAGCTCGGCGTCGACCGCCTGACCGAGGGCCGCCTGTTCGCCGCCGCCGGCGCCGCCGGCCTGCCCGTGCCCGAGGTGCATGCCCTGCTGCCGGCCGACGCCGACACCAGCGCCGGCTTCGTCATGGACCGCATCGACGGCGTCGTGCTCGGTCGTCACGTGCTGCGCGATCCCGCGCTCGCGGAGGCCCGCCCGCGCCTCGCCCGGCAGTGCGGCGAGATCCTGGCCCGCCTGCACGCGATGCCGGCCGAGGCGCTGCCGCCGCTCAAGCCCCTCGACCCGACCGACCTGCTGCGGGTCTACCGCGACCTGCTC
>JANQKO010000485.1 GCA_028281075.1 Alphaproteobacteria bacterium
CGACCGTGGTCAGCGTCGCCGCCGACGAGCCCGACACGGCGGCGAAGATCGTGCAGCCGACGATGTTGGTGTGCAGGAGCCCGCCCGGCAGCGGTGCCATCCAGGGCGCCAGCCCCTTGAACATGTCTTCCGACAGCCGGGTCCGGAACAGGATCTCGCCCATCCAGATGAACAGCGGCAGCGCGGTCAGCGACCAGGACGAGGAGGCCGTCCAGATCGTCGTGATCATGGCGTCGCCGGCCGGCCGGCTGGTGAACAGCTCCATGCCGACGAAGGCGACGCCCAGCAGCGCCAGGCCGACCCAGACGCCGGTGCCGAGCAGCAGGAACAGCACGAACAGGAAGATGGCGGTGAGCGCGAGCTGTTCCATGGCGCCGGTCTATTCGCCGTGGCTCTGTTCCACGGTGTCGGACTTGATGCCGTGCGCGCCGAAGAACAGGATCCGCACCAGGTTGTCGACCAGCGCCAGCGCCAGCAGCACGGTGCCGGCGGCCATGGCGAGCTGCGGGATCCAGATCGGCGTCGCGTCCTGGCCCTGGCTGATGTCGTTCAGCTTGTAGGACCAGTAGACGGCGCGGATGGCGTAATAGGCGAAATAACAGGCGAGCGCGCTGGCGACGGCGAAGCACCAGATCTCGGCCCAGCGGCGGTAGCGGCCGAGCTTGCTCAACAGCAGGCTGACGCGGATATGCGCGCCGCGGTTGAGCGCGTGGGCGAAGGCGAAGAACGAGGCGGCGGCCATGCAATAGCCGGCATAGTCGGTCGAGCCGGGAAACACCTGGCCGGTCCAGCGCGCCGCCATCTGCAGCACGATGATCACCAGAATGGCGATCAGGAAGCCGGCCGCGATCATGCCGCCGGCGACGTAGAGCCGGTCCAGGACGATGCGCAGCCCGCGGCCGATGGTCATCGCCGCCACCCCCGGCGTCCCGGGGGAGACGGAAACGGCCCCGTCACCTACATGCTCTTGAAGCTGTCGACGATCGCCTTGCCGTCGCCGCCGGCCTGGCGCAGCCATTCCTCGGTCATGGTCTCGCCGATCTTCATCAGGTCGGCGCGCAGGGCATCGCCCGCCTTCACCACCTGCATGCCGCCCTCGCGCAGCCCGTTCAGCGTGAACGCGGTATAGGCGACGGCGCGCTTCAGGCCGTTCGCGGCGGCCTCGTCGGCGCAGCCGCGCAGCACGTCCCGCGTGCCGCCGTCGAGACCGTTCCAGGCGTCCTTGTTGACGAAGATGTGGTTGCGCGGCAGCCAGGCGTCGACCTCGTAGAAATGGGTCAGATGCTCCCAGACCTTGCGGTCGTAGCCGGTGGCGCCTGACGAAATGAAGGATTCGGCGACGCCGGTGGCCAGCGCCTGCGACAGCTCGGCCGCCTCGATCTGCACCGGCAGCATGCCGGCCAGCTCGGCCAGGCGCGCGGTGGCGCTGTTATAGGAGCGGAACTTGAGGCCGCGCATGTCGGCGACGCCGTTCACCGGCTTCTTGAAGTAGAGGCCCTGAGGCGGCCAGGGCACCGAATACAGCAGCACCAGGTTCTGCTCGTCCAGCAGCTTGGCCACGGTCGGGCGCGCCGCTTTCCAGAGCTTCTCGGAATCCGCGAAGGAGGTCGCCAGGAACGGAATCGAATCGACGCCGAAGATCGGGTTCTCGTTCTGGTGCGCCGACAGCAGCCGCTCGCCGATCGGCGTCTGGCCGGTCTGCACGGCGCGCTTGATCTCGTTGCCCTTGAACAGCGAGCCGGAGGGATGGGTCACGATCTCCAGCGCGCCGCCGCTGCCGGCGGTGACGCATGCCGCGAAGTCGGCGCCGTTTTCGGAGTGGTAGTTGGTCGCCGCGTACGCCATGGGCATGTCCCATCTTTCCGCCGCGGCGGCGCTGGACGCGAGCAGGCCGGCCATGGCCAGGACGCTAAGACCAGTCTTGATGACGTTCATTTAGCTTCTCCATGACGACCGATAAAGAATCAGCGGCCATTTAGTAGCATGCTGCGTTGCGAAAGTGCCTATGAAAATCGTGTCGGGCGGTAGGGCGCGAGATCGATGTTCGGCCGGCGGCCGGCGACCAGGTCGGCCAGCAGCCGGCCGGTCTTGGGGCCGCCGGTGAGGCCGATATGATGGTGGCCGAAGCCGAGATAGGCGCCGGCCGCGCCGGGCGCCTCGCCGATGATCGGAATGGAATCCGCCGGCGCCGGCCGGTGGCCCATCCATTCCCGGGTATCGCGCCAGGTCAGGCCGGGCATGGCCTGGCGCGCCCGCGCCATCAGCAGCTCGAAGGGCCTGCGGCTGGGCGGCGCCGTCAGGCCGCCGAATTCGACGATGCCGGCCAGCCGCAGGCGGCCGTCCATCGGCGTCGCCACGAACTTGGCCGCGGCGACCATGACCGGCGCCCGTGGCGTCAGGCTCGGCTCGATCAGCTCGACATGGTAGCCGCGCTCGCTCTCCAGCGGCACGCGCAGGCCCAGCTTGGCGGCGAGCGGGCCGGACCAGGCGCCGGTCGCCAGGATCGCGGTGTCGCAGTCGATCCGTCCCTGGTCGGTGGCGATGCCGGTGACACGGCCGCCTTCGCGGACGACGTCGGCGACCTCGGCCTTGGCGACGCGGCCGCCCGCGGCCGCGACATGCGCGGCCAGGTCCTTCACGTATCGGCCGGGGTCGGTGATGTGGCCGTGATCGGCCAGCCGCACGGCGAAATCGAACCCGTCGCCGAACGCCGGATCGTAGGCGCGGAAGGCCGGCTTCTCCAGCTCTTCCCAGGTGAAGCCGTGCGCGCGGCGCAGGTTCCAGCCGAAGGCATCGGCCTCGAAGGCGGCGCGGTCGGCGTAGACGAAGACATAGTCCGAGGCCGCGAGCCATTTCTCGGCGCCGGTGCCCGCGGCCAGCGCCCGGTGCTGGTCCAGGCTGTCGCCGATGATCGGCTCCAGCGCCGCGGCGATCCGCCGGGTCTCCGCCGGCCGGCAATGGCGCAGGTACTTGACGAGCCATGGCAGCAGCTTCGGCAGGTAGGACCAGCGCAGGAACAGCGGGCTTCCGGGATCGGCGAGCAT
>JANQKO010000495.1 GCA_028281075.1 Alphaproteobacteria bacterium
CGGTGCCTCTGTGGTGATCTCGCCTTTTCCAGCCGGGCCGCGTCGCGGCGGCGGCAAGGCAGTGGATGTCACCGCCAAGACGCCAAGACGCCAAGGCACCAAGATCACGCCGCCGTTGCCTGTCCCTTGGTGTCTTGGCGCCTTGGCGGCGAATTCACCCGAAAAAACGGTTCACCACGAAGACGTAAAGGCACAAAGGACAAACCGGTCGATCGGCGCTTCGCGCCAACCATTCTTGGTTCTTCGGCGTCTTTGTGGTGACCCCCTTCTTTCGGAATTCCGTGCGGTTGGCGGGCCGGTGTATTGACCGCAGAGGCACCGAGGCACAGAGAACAAACGGGCTGATGGCGCTTCGCGCCGACCAACGTCATTTTGTTCTCTGTGCCCTCGGTGTCTCTGTGGTGATCTCGCCTTTCCCAGCCGGGCCGCGTCGCTGAGGCGGCAAGGCAGCGGATCTCACCGAAGACGCAAAGGCACCAAGAGCACGCCGCCGTTGCCTGTCCCTTGGTGTCTTGGCGCCTTGGCGGTGAACCCGTCCCTTTTGTCCGATCCTTTCTCAAATGATCACTCAACGCGGCGCCCGGCCGGTGAGCGGCTGGCCGGTGAGCAGGGTCACGAGATGCGCCAGCATCAGCACGACCACGACCAGGGCGACGAACTGAACGGCTCCGAACGGGATCAGCGGCGGGTTGCCGGGATCGCGCGGCCGCCGGGACCGGTAGGTCGCCAGGGGGAAGGCGAGCGCGCCGGCGGCCAGCACGATCAGCGTCGGCGCGAGCGGCATCGTGGGCTAATTCGTCAGGTCCTCGAAGGTATTCGGCGGCGGGTCGACGACGCCGAAGCCGTCGCGCCGGATCTGGATCACCGCCAGGCCGCGTTCGGCCATGCCGTCCGCGCGGAACCGGAAGATGCCATCGTTGCCGGCGAAGCCACTGGCGTTGGTCAGTGCCGCCATGTCGAAGGCCGGGCCGCCCGGGGTCTGCGACAGCACCGCGGCCAGCGCCGCCGCGTCGTAGGCGACGCTGGCGATGCGCGGCGGCTTGCGGCCATAGACCGACGCGAAGCGCTGTCGGAACGCGTCGCCGGCGGACGGCGGCGGGCCGGCGAACCAGGCGCCGACCATCGACGATTCGCGGCCGATGGTGGGATCGTCCCAGAGGCCGGTGCCCAGCAGCCGCACCTTGGTGACATCGATGTCGTAATAGGGCAGCAATGGCGCCACCGAGCGCAGGAGCTGGCCGCCCGCCGGCAGCATCACCGCGTCGAAATTGACCTCGCCGACGGTGTCGCGGTTCTCCAGCCGCCGCAGCCGCTGCCGCGCCGCGGCGTCGCCGCGCGCCTGCAAGGCCTGCCGCCGATCCAGCAGGGCTTGCCGCCGTCCGGCGAAGCGCGCCAGGCGCTTGACCGCGTCGTCGGCGTTGGCGCCGTCGGCGGCGAAATACTCGACCTGGTAGAGCTCGCCGCCGAACCGGGCGATGGCGCTTTCCAGTTCGCGCGCCACGGTCAGGCCATAGGGCGTTTCCGGCACCACGGCGGCGAAGCGTGACAGGCCCTGGGAGATCGCGTAGCCGACCACGCGGTCGACCTGCTGGTCGGGCGCGAAGCCCAGCAGATAGACGCCGTCGCCGGCGACGTTGCGGTCGGTCGAGAAGGCGACCACGTTGATGCCGCGCTCGCGCGCCAGCGGCGCCACGGCTTCGACCGATTCGCGGAACAGCGGTCCCAGCAGCAGTTCCGCCCCTTCCTGCAGCGCGCTGGCCGCGGCGGCTTCGGCGCCCGCCGGCGTGCCCAGCGTGTCGCGCGGCAGCAGCACCAGCGAATCGTCGGCGATGTCGAACAGGGCCATCGAGGCCGCATCCAGCAGCGCCCGGCCGAGCTCGGCATGCCGGCCGGACAGCGGCAGCAGCAGGCCGATCTTGACCGGCGCGGCGCTGGCCGGGCGGGTCAGCACCGGCGCTTCCTCGACCGTGATATCGGGCGCCGCCGGCCGCGCCGGCGCCGGTCGTGCCGGTATCGGCGCCGGCGTCGGCTCGAAACGCTCCTGCCGCAGCACCTGGGGTTCGGCGACGGCCGGCGCCCGCGCCGGCGTCTCTGGTGCCGGCGGTGGTGTTGGCGCTATGGTCGTGGACTGACAGGCGATCAGGGGCGCTGACAGGATGGCGACGGACACCACGGCGGGCCGCGCGGCGAGCCGCGCGCGCGCGACCAGCGATCGCGACACGCGCCCGGCGCGGGTGAGATAGCGGCGCACGAATGTCCTCCTCGGGGCGCACTGGCGACGGCCGCGAGTCTAGTCGCGGGGACAGGCGCCGTAAACCGGCGGCGCCGGATGTCGACGCGTTGTCGCCGGGGCTCTACCTCGTGGCGACGCCGATCGGCAATGCCCGCGACATCACCTTGCGCGCGCTCGACGTGCTGGCGGCGGCCGATGTCATCGCCTGCGAGGATACGCGCGTGACCGCGAAGCTGCTGGCGATCCACGGCGTCGCCACGCCGACGACCGCCTATCACGACCACAACGCGCGCCGCGCCGGGCCGGCGCTGATCGACCGGATCGTTCGCGGCGCGGTCGTGGCGCTGGTCTCGGACGCCGGCACGCCGCTGGTGTCCGATCCCGGCTACCGGCTGGTGCGGGCCGCCATCGCCGCCGGGCTGGCCGTGACGCCGATTCCGGGGCCGTCGTCGGTGCTGGCGGCCGTGGCCGTCGCCGGGCTGCCGACGGACCGGTTCCTGTTCGCGGGCTTTTTGCCGCCGAAGCCGGCCGGCCGCGGGCAGGCGCTGGCCGGCCTGGCGGCGCTGCCGGCGACATTGGTGTTTCTCGAGACCGCGCCCCGCCTCGCGGCGTCGCTCGCCGACATGGCGGCGACGCTCGGCGGCCGGCCGGCCGTCGTCGCCCGCGAACTGACCAAGCGCTACGAGGAGGTCCGGCGCGGGCCGCTGGCCGAGCTGGCGGCGCATTATGCCGAGGCCGGCGCGCCGAAGGGCGAGATCGTCGTGCTGGTCGGCCCGCCCGCGCCGGCGCCGGCGGGCGACGCCGAGGTCGACCGGGCGCTGCGGGACGCGCTGGAGCATATGAGCGTGAAGGACGCCGCCGCCACGGTCGCGGCGGCGACCGGCCGGCCGCGGCGCGAGGTCTATCGCCGGGCGCTCGATCT
>JANQKO010000502.1 GCA_028281075.1 Alphaproteobacteria bacterium
CCAGACCCTCGTAGGCCGCGTACATGTCGGCGTAATGTGTCTCGCCGCCCGTCGACGGAATGACCTCGGCGTAGAGCATTGTCGCTTGGCCGGTGCGGCGCTGCCAGGAGCCGTCGGTGTGCCAGGCGAGCGTGCCCTTGTCGGGGTGCTTGCCCGTGGGCTTGCCGTCCTCATCCACGTTCGACAGCCGGTAGAGCTCGGGATGGCCGTCGGCGTGGTACTGGTTCATCACATGCACCTGGACCTCGCCGAAGCGGCAGGCGAAATCGACATGCCGTGCGGGCGGCAGGTCCTGGTCGCGGAACAGCAGCAGCTGGTAATCCAGGAACGCCTTGTAGATGGCGGCGAAGAGCGCATCGCTCATCGGCGCCGACAAGTCGACGTTCAGCACCTCGGCGCCGAGCGCCGGCGATAGCGGGCGCAATTCGATGGCGTGGTCGGGTTCGGTTTTTGGTTGCGGCATGACGTCCGGTTCCTCCCGGTTCCCATGTTTCCGCAAAGCCGCCATTCCTGCAACGGCGTTGACAGGGCCGGCGCTGTCGGTCGAAAACCGGAGGCGAGATTCCAAACATGCATCCAACGACCGCCAGCAACGGAGAGAGCGTCATGAGCGAGCGTTACGCCAAGTACAAGGCCTTCGAGATCGACTTCCCCGCGCCCCGCATCCTGCGCATCACCCTGAACAAGCCCGAGACATACAACTCGCTCGACGCCGACGGCCACCGCGAGATGACCTATATCTGGCGCGACATCGACGATGACGATGACATCTCGGCCGTGATCCTGACCGCCAAGGGCAAGGCGTTCTCGTCCGGCGGCGATTTCGGCATGATCGAGAAGAACATGAACGATTACCAGGCCCGCCACCGCGCCTGGAAGGAGGCCCGCGACCTCGTTTACAACATCATCGACTGCAACAAGCCGATTGTCTCGGCCATCAACGGCGTCGCCGTCGGCGCCGGCCTGGTGGCGGCGCTCCTGGCCGACATCTCGATCGCCGCGCGCTCGGCCAAGATTATCGACGGCCACACCCGGCTCGGCGTCGCCGCCGGCGACCACGCGGTGATCAACTGGCCGCTGCTCTGCGGCATGGCCAAGGCCAAGTACCTGCTGATGCTGTGCGAGCCGGTCGACGGCACCGAGGCCGAGCGCATCGGCCTGGTCTCGATGGTGGTCGAGGACGACGAGCTGCAGGCCAAGGCGATGGAGATCGCCGAGCGCCTGGTCGCCGGCGCGCCGAGCGCGATCCGCTGGACCAAATACGCGCTCAACAACTGGTACCGCGCCATGGGGCCGAGCTTCGACGCCTCGCTGTCGATGGAGATGCTGGGCTTCGCCGGCCAGGAAGTGCGCGAGGGCCTGGCCTCGCACCGGGAGAAGCGCAAGCCGGAATTCGATCCGGAATCGCCGCTCTGAGGCGCGGCCGCCATGGCGCCGCCCGCGCTCATCGGTGTCGACTGGGGCAGCAGCAGCCTGCGCGCCTTCCTGATCGGCGCCGACGGAGTCCGCCTCGACCGCCGCCGCTCGGACCAGGGCATCCTGAACGTCGCCGACGGCGGCTTCGCGGATGTGCTGGCGGCCACCGTCGGCGACTGGCGGCGGGCGGCGCCCGGCCTGCCGGTGCTGCTGTCGGGCATGATCGGCAGCCGCCAGGGCTGGGCCGAGGCGCGCTATGCCGCCTGTCCGGTCGCGCTGACCACGCTGGCGGCGGGTTTCCTGGCGCTGGGGGACGGCGTGCACATCGTGCCCGGCCTGTCGGCGGTCGGTCCCGACGGCGTGCATGACGTGATCCGGGGCGAGGAAACCCAGCTCGTCGGCGCGCTCGGTCCGGGCGGGCGGGGCGGGGGCCTGTTCTGCCTGCCCGGCACGCACGCCAAGTGGGCCCGTATCGCGGACGAGGCGATCACCGCCTTCCATACCGCGATGACCGGCGAGGTCTATGCCGTGTTGCGGGCGCACAGCATCCTGCGCCATGGCATGGCCGAGCCGGGCGACCGTGACGCCACGGCCTTTGATCGCGGGCTGGAACGCGCGCGCCAGCCCGGCGGCCTGTTGCACCACCTGTTCAGCGTCCGGGCCGAGGGCCTGTTCGATGCGCTGGGACCGGCCGCCGCGCCGAGCTATCTATCCGGCCTGCTGATCGGCCACGAGTTGGCCGGCATCGGCGATCTGGTCGGCGCGGTCGAGCGCGTGACGCTGGTCGGGCAGGGCGAGCTGATCAAGCTCTATGCCCGGGCGCTTGACGCCGGCGGCGCGCGGGTCGACATGATGGAAGGCGAGGCGGCGGCCGAGGCCGGCCTCTGGCGGCTGGCCCGGCTGGCCGGCCTGGTGGAGGGAGAGGGATGAACTTGCACGACGCCCTGACGGCCTGCCCGCTGGTCGCCATCCTGCGCGGTCTGACGCCCGACGAAGCGGTGCCGGTCGGCGAGGTCCTGCTGAGCGCCGGCTTCCGTATCCTCGAGGTGCCGCTGAACTCGCCCGAGCCGTTGGACAGCATCCGCCGCCTCGCCGGGGTCTTCGGCGCCGATACCCTGATCGGCGCCGGGACCGTGCTGTCGCCGGCCGATGTCGCCGGCGTGGCCGCGGCCGGCGGGCGGCTGATCGTCATGCCGCACGGCGATGTCGACGTCGTGCGCGCCGCCAAGGCGGCGGGCCTGGTCTGCGTGCCGGGCTTCGCGACGCCGACCGAGGCGTTCGCCGCGCTGGCGGCCGGCGCCGACGGGCTGAAGCTGTTCCCGGCCGAGGCCCATCCGCCGGCCGTGCTGAAGGCGATGAAGGCGGTGCTGCCGGCCGATGTGCCGGTGCTGCCGGTCGGCGGGATCACGCCGTTGAAGATGGCCGACTACTGGCGCGCCGGCGCGGCCGGCTTCGGCCTTGGCTCGGCGCTCTACAAGCCGGGCCTGTCGCCGGGCCAGGTCGCCGAGCACGCGCATGCCTTTATTGCCGAATTGCGTCATATCCATGACAGTGGTTGTTGACCGTCGGCGGCGGGTGTAGATGATGATTGTATGAACGTGGTCCTAAAAATCGTGGGATATGTCTTCCTCGCCATCGTCGCGGTGATCGTGGCCGGGCTGATCGCGACGGCCGTCATCGGCCGCGAAAGCATGCTGGGCCTCGTCTTCGGCCCGGTCGAGGCGCGCGCGGTCGATTTCGCCACGTTGCGGAAGACCGACAGGCCGAACCAGTTCCTGGCCTGCCCGCTGGACGTCTGCGCCGAGACGCCGGATATGGTGGCGCCGGTCTACGAGATGTCGGCCACCGATCTGCGCGACAGGTGGCTGGCGATGTTGGCCGAGCAGCCGCGGGTCGAGCAGCTCGGCGCCGATGACGCGAACCTGCACTACGATTTCCGCCAGCGCACCGAGCTGATGCGATTCCCGGACACGATCACGGTCCGCTTCATTCCGCTCGGGGACATGCAATCGACGCTCGCGGTCTACAGCCGGTCCCACTACGGCTATTCCGACTGGGGCGTCAATCAAAAGCGCGTGACGGCCTGGCTCGACGCCCTGCGATAAGCGTCCGTTCGACCACGGCCTTGACGGTCCGCTCTCCACCCGGCGCGCCAGCGCGGGCGCGGCGTTAACCATTCTTTTGCGGCGGTTTCAGTGACTTCGCCCCGGCATGACTCGGCGCGGCGGTGATCCGTGCCGGCCGGTGGTCCGGCACCCGGCGGGATTTTCGGCGGGCGTCACAGAATTGTCCCGTCACGTTTATATAACTGCTTGATATTAAAGACTTGGTGTGACTTTTCCCGTATGTGTGATAAATCTGTGTCATCCGGTGTCACCTGACCCGGTGGTTTTTTTGAATTTGGGAGGAGAACCGGCCGCGGACCGGCCGGTCGAGTTAGGTGTCGGCCTGCGTGTTGTATCACGCGTTGCAGGACGAGACCCGTCGACGTGACTGATGCCCTCTAGCGTCGACGAACTGCGGCGGTCCCAATTATCGGGGCCGCCGCTTTTTTTTACCGGACGACCGTCGTCGTGGCCGCGGCGCGCCGCGCGTGGCAGGTGATAGGAATATTTTAACAGTATTACGCTGATATTGTTTCGGAACGTTCAATATGCTGGAATGGGGGCATGTTCCCGCGACATGGGTGCGGTCGTCGCAGGTTCGATCATCAGCTAAGCGACCAACATTCGTCCGGCCTCAGGTGCGGGGGAGGCGGTAAAGCCAAACAGCCGGTCCAGTCGGCCGGAAGTATTGATTTGATTGTGCGGCCAAGCAATCTGGGATGTTTGCGCATGGCTGGCCTGATACTTCTGATCTCGGCCATGGGATCGGCGATTGCCCTGTCGGCCCAAGCCGATGTCCTGACCGCGATGACGACGGGCGCGACCGGCGCGCCGTCGTCGGTGCCCTGGGCACCTGACTGGGCGCAGGTGGCGACGGCGCTGATCTCGGCCGGCCTCGCCTCGGGCGTCACGCTTCTGCTGTCGGTGCGCTTCATCAACGAGCGCCGGCGCCTGCGGCAGGCGCATCGCCTGACGGAGACCCGGCTCGCCAAGATCCTGGATATCGGCTCCGAGGCCGTGATGTCGGTCGACGGGCAACGGCGCATCCGGATCTTCAACCGGGGCGCGGAGAGCATCTTCGGCTATCGCGAGGCGGAGGTCCTGGGCCGGCCGCTCGAGATGCTGCTGCCCGAACGGTTCAGACCGTTGCATGGCAACCATATCGACGATTTCTCGCATGGGGCGGAAACCAGCCGCATGATGGGGCAGCGCGGGGAGATCGTCGGGGTGCGCAAGGACGGGACCGAGTTTCAGGCCGAATCGTCCATCTCGAAGGCCGTTATCGACGGCGAAATCGTCTTTACCGTCATCCTGCGCGACGTGAGCGAACGGAAGCGGATGGAGGACGCGCTGCGCCGGAGCCAGTTGAGTCTGGAAAATGCCCAGCGCATCGCCCAGCTCGGAAACTGGGACTGGGACCTGGTCACCGACGAGCTTCACTGGTCGGACCAGGTCTACCGGATCTTTGGCACGCAGCCGCGGGCGGACGGCCTGCCACGCGACACGTTCCACGGTGGGGTGCATCCGGACGATCGTCAGGCGATCGAAGACGCCGTCGACGAGGCCCTGAGCCGACGCGGCGCTTACAGCATCGACCATCGTATCCTGCTGCCGAACGGCCAGGTCCGCATCGTCCACGAACAGGCCGAGGTCGTCTGCGACGCCACCGGCGTGCCGGTCCGCTTGAGCGGTACCGTCCAGGACATCACCGAGCGCAAGCTGGCCGAGCAGGCCCTGTTGACGGCGAAGGAGGAGGCCGAGCTCGCGAACAGGGCGAAGTCCGAGTTCCTGGCCAATATGAGCCACGAGCTGCGCACGCCGCTGAATGCCATTCTGGGCTTTTCCGAGGCGATCCAGCGCGAGGTGCTGGGGCCCGTCGGTTGCGCGAAATACCGTGAATATGCCGAGGATATCCGTCAGTCGGGCCATCATCTGCTGGCCATTATCAGCGACGTGCTGGACCTCTCCCGTATCGAGGCCGGAACGACCGAGCTGCAGGAGGAGGTGGTCGACGTCCATGACGCCGTACAGGCCTGCCTGCTCCTGGTCCGGCCGAAGGCCGAAAGCGGCGAGGTGACCATCCGGCAGACGCTGGCGACGGACCTGCCGGCGCTGCGCGTCGAGTTGGTGAAGCTGAAACAGATCCTGCTCAACGTCCTGTCGAACGCCGTGAAGTTCACGCATCCCGGCGGCGAGGTGGCGATCAAGGTCTGGTGCCATCCGGCCGACGGTCTGCTGTTTCAGATCTCCGATACCGGCATCGGTATCGCGCTGGAGGACATACCGACGGCGCTGGCCAGGTTCGGACAGGTCGAGAAACAGCGGCACCGGAAACACGAGGGCACCGGTATCGGCCTGCCCCTGTCGAAGTCGCTGACCGAGCTGCATGGCGGCTCGCTGGACCTGCAGAGCACGCCGGGCGAAGGTACCACCGTGACCGTGCGGTTCCCGGCCGAACGCATCGTTCGCGACCAGCGCGGAATCTCCTCCAGCGCGGCCTGACGCGGCGGCGCCGGCCGGTGCCGATTCCGCATACACCGAAAACCTTTTAGACTTCCCCGGGACGTCCGTTGGTCCAGCTTCGGGAGGGTGGAGGAATTGCGCATACTGTCGCACCGCGACCGGCCGGTGTATCTCGGCCCCTATGCCATGGAGCGGCTGCCGCGGACGAGCGCCGGGGCCGATGTACCGAAAGCCGGCTGGCGCCGGACCGATACCGGTGGCGAGCGGGCGATCTGGCGGGTCATGGGCGAGTATGCCGGGCTCTACGATCGCCTGCGCGACGGCCCGGTGGCGCCGCAACGGGCGCCGATCTCGCAGGACCCGGAACGGCGCGCGCGCGACCTCAAGGCGCATTGCCATTTCCTCGACGCCCAGATCGTCGGCGCCGCCCGGGTGCCGGCCGCGGCCTGGCGGGGCGGGGCGGTGGCCGACCATGCCCATGCGCTGGTCATCGCCGTCGCATACGCCAAGGACCCGGCGCCCGGCGCGCCGGGCGATGCCTGGCTGACCGGCGCCCAGGACGCGCGCGCCGATCTGCGGGCCGGCGAGATCGCCACCATCATGGCCGGCTATATCCGCCATCTCGGCTACCCGGCCCGGGCCCATTCGGCCAGCCTGTCGGAGGTCGATCTGCCGCGTCTCGCCGTCGCCGCCGGTATCGCCGAGGCCGGTCCCGACAGCACGCTCCGCAACCCGTTCCTGGGCCGGCGGTTCCGCCTGGCGGCGGTCACCACGGCGTTCGAGATCGCCGCCGACCGGCCCCTGGCCAGGCGCGGGCCCGGCGACGTGCTGCGGGTCTGGGGGCCGGGCTACTGGCTCGGCGCGGGCGGCGCCAGGCCCGGCTGGAACTGGCTGAACGGGGCGTCGCGGCCGCTGCATCTCGGGCCGTTTCCCATGGAGAAGATCGACCGCGTGCCCGAGACCACGACGCTGATCACCGACGACGTGCCGCGGGTGCCGAAGCGGGCGAACTTCTTCACCCGCTGCCTGAACGGCGACCTCGGCCCCAAGGCGCAGCGCGAGCGCAACCGGTTCGCCTTCAAGACGCCCTATGCCCAGGGCTACATGCCGCTGATCAAGAACCTGGTGCCGATGCAGGACGGGCCGGTCGCCGGGACGCCAGCGGCCGGGATGGAAGATCCGGCGGCGAACGCCGATGAGGTCAAGGCCGCGGGGTATTTCCTGGGCGCCGACATGGTCGGCATCTGCGAGGTGCCCGCCTTCGCCTACTATTCGCACGAGCTCGACGGCACGCCGATCGCGCCGTACCACAAATACGCCATCGTCATGCTGATCGATCAGGGCTACGAGACCATGGAGGGCGCGTCGGGCGACGACTGGATCTCGGGCGCCCAGTCCATGGTCTCGTAGCCCTGATCGATCAGCATGACGATGGCGTATTTGTGGTACGGCGCGATCGGCGGGCCGGCGGGCTCGTGCGA
>JANQKO010000509.1 GCA_028281075.1 Alphaproteobacteria bacterium
CCGGCCACCCAACGAGCGTATGCTGAATTGGGTGGCCGGGTGGGGGAGCGGGCCGGTGCCGCCGAGAAAATGGGCTGACAGGCCCATTTTCAAGCAGACTCTGAGGGCGATGCCCCTATTGCCGTGAGACGGCGAGATTGATGCCGAGCGCCACCAGGACGCCGCCGCCGATCCGCCGCGCCAGACGGTTGGCGCCCGGCGACGCCGTCAGCCGCCGAATGATCGTGCCGGACAGCAGGATGCAAACCGCGTCCGTGATCAAGAACATCACATTGACGATGGCGCCCAGGATCAGGATCTGTCCCCAGACCGGCAGCGACGCGGCGACGTCGGTGAATTGCGGCAGGAACGACAGGTAGAAGATCGCCGTCTTCGGGTTCAGCAGCTCGACGACGATGCTGTCGCGGACCGCCCGGCCATCCGGCTTTGCGGCGGCCGTCGCGAACCGGGGCGCGGAGAGGTCGGCGGACCTGAAAAAGCCGATGCCGAGCCAGACCAGATAGGCGGCGCCGGCGAGTTTCACCATCGTGTAGAGAACGGGCAGCGTCGCCAGCAGCACGGCCAATCCGAACGCCGCTGCGGCGATATGCACATAGCCCGCGACATGGAACCCCAGCGCCGACAGCCAGCCGGCGCGGCGCCCCCGCGCCATCGTCTGCGCTGCCGCGTAGAACATCCCCGGTCCCGGCACGCAGGCAAACACCGCGGTCGCCAGAAAGAACGGGATCAGCAGTTCGAAGGCAGGCATGGATGGGTCCCGGGCATCGTGCCGGACTCGTGTAGCATGGGCACGCGTCGGGCCGAATGCGCGTCGCGGGCGGCAAATCGTCGCCCCTGATGCCGGTGCGGCCTGGGACGCCGGACCGCAACGAAGCGTTTGATCGCAATTGGTTTATGCCCCCCTTTCGCCATCACCGGGCTTGACCCGGTGATCCGGAATCGTGCGCTGGGCACGTGCCGCCTGGATTGCCGGATCAAGTCCGGCAATGACCAATCGGGGAGACCGTTCGCCGAGATATCGACCTCAACAGCGCCCTTTCGGACTGGGATCTCGGACAGGACTTACCGCCAAGACACCAAGGGACCGGCGATCCGAGTACCGTGCCGGCCGCGTGCTCTTGGTGCCTTGGCGTCTTGGCGGTGACATCGGCTGCCTTGCGGCCGCCGCGACGCGGCCTGGTTTGGAGGGGCTGGGAATGGATAGCGGGCGAATAGGCGTGATCGCCGTCCTGTGCGCCGGGCTGATCGGCGGCCATGCCCCGGCGCAAACGGTGTTGGACCGTGCCGGCAGCGCCCGCGCTAACCGTAGATCAGCGTGCCGTCCTCCAGGTCGGCGGCGGGGATCTCGGTCTTCTCCGTCTCGTAGTCCTGGCTGAAGATCCAGGGCGCGCGGTCGCCCTGTTTCGGCATGATGTGTATCTTGCGCACCAGGTAGCCGGCGTTGAAGTTCTCGTCCTCGATGAACGGCTTTGCCGGCATGTCCGCGTCTTCCGCGCGCAAGCGCGGCACCACCGTCTTCGCGCCGTTGGCGTCCATGTGGTTCAGCAGCCGGCAGACGAAGCCCGAGACCAGGTCGGCCCGCATGGTCCAGCTCGCCCGCAGGTAGCCGAACACCCAGGCCATGTTGGGGATGCCCGTGAACATGATGCCGCGGTGGCCCCAGCAGTCGGCGAAGTTCAGCGGCGCGCCGTCGATGGTGAAGTCGATATCGCCCAGCGCCGACAGGTTGAAACCGGTGGCGGTGACGATGATGTCGGCGTCGAGATGCCGGCCCGAGGCGAGCTGGATGCCGGTGTCGGTGAAGCTTTCGACCTGGTCCGTCACCACCGAGGCCGTGCCGGCCCGGATGCACTTGAACAGGTCGCCGTCCGGCACCACGGCCAGGCGTTGCCGCCAGGGCCGGTAGCGCGGCGTGAAATGCGTCTCGATGTCGAAATCGTCGCCGAGATAGGCCCGGGCGCTGGCGATCAGCTCCCGTTTCAGCGCCTCGGGCTCCTCGAACGACCGGCGGATGACGGTGTTCTGGTCGAACAGGATCTTGCGCCGGACGATCTCGTGCGTCCATTCGTCGGGGATCTCGAGTTCGCGCAGCATGTCCGCGACCTCGTTGCTGTTCGGCCGGGCGTAGAAGTAGGTCGGCGAGCGCTGCAGCATGGTGACATGCGCGCAGTCGCCGGCCATGGCCGGGATCATCGTCGCCGCCGTGGCGCCCGAGCCGATGACGACGACTTGTCTGTCGCTGTAGTCCAGGTCCTCGGGCCAGGTCTGCGGATGCACGATCGGGCCCCGGAACCGGTCCATGCCCGGGAAGTCCGGCGTATAGCCCGCCGAATGCCGGTAATAGCCCTGGCACATCCACAGGAAGTCGCAGGTGAAGCGCAGCGTCTCGTCGCCGCCGCCGTTGTCACCCCGGCGCCGCACATCCAGCGTCCAGCGCTTGTCCTCGCCCGATCAGCTTGCCCGCGCCACTTCGTGGCCGTAGCGGATGTGCCGGCGGATATCCTGTTCGTCCAGCGCCTCGTCGAGGTATTTCAGGATCTCCTCGGCCGTGGCGATCGGCACCCCGGTCCAGGGCTTCCACTTGAAGCCGAAGGTGAACAGGTCGCTGTCCGAGCGGATGCCCGGAAACCTGTGCGTGCGCCAGGTGCCGCCGAACCCGTCCTGGCTTTCCAGCAGCACGAAGCGCTTGTCGGGGCAATGCCGCCGCAGGTGATAGGCCGCGTCGATCCCGGAAATCCCGGCCCCGACGATCAGCACGTCGACATGCGTCGCCGCGGCCTCCGCCGCTTGTGCGTCACCGGGCTGCGTCTTCACACCAACGTTCATCGCCATCGCGCCTCGCTCGCCGTTGCCTCGGCCGCCCTCCGGTGGCCGGACCGCAGCGAGCCATTATAGGCGCGCTTCGGTCCGCGTCGCCCGCGACAAATCCGCTCCGTCACGGTCGCCGGTGGCGCCGCCACGGCAACTTTCGGTCGGCTTCGATCGCATTTCCGTGTTCTTTGAGCGGTTGATCCACACCTCGCCGAAAACTGGGCACTCCGGCACATTGGTCATCGCGTGCAGTTGTCGGCAACGCTGACTGGGCGTCCAGGGAAACGTCCTCGTCTTCGCCGTGAACGGATCGCGGGAGTCATTTTTGATTACGCGATTAATGGTTGCAAACCCGTATTGACGGGATCAAGATCGGCATAACAACCGATGGGCGAGCAAGCCCGTCTAATAAGACCGGGAACGGACGGGCCGGCGCGGCTGGAATTGTCCGCCACGAACGGCAAGCAGGGGGAGGGCCGATGCGCACTTCATTGGCGTGCCGTCGCGCAGGGCTGTCCGGTCCGGCCGGTGGCCGCGGGACCGTCAGCCGCTGGGCCGGCCGCGCCGCCGGCCGCCGGGTCGCCGCGGCGCTGCTGCTCGCCGGCCTCACGGCCTGCGGCTCGATCTCGCCCGAGGAAAACTTCCTCTACGGCGCGCTCGGCGTCACCGCCGTCGGCGCCCAGGCGCCCAGCCACGAGATCCAGCAGATCTACTATTTCGGCGTCTTCGACCCGCAGGACCAGTTGCCGCCGCAGATGTACCGCATCCGCGTGCACGGCCAGGCCAGCTTCATCAGCCTGATGCAGTTCGCCTCCGGGTGGGTGCCGGCGCGCTTCGTCGACTCGCTCAGCAGCAACGTCCAGTTCTCCGACGAAGGCCGGATCGAGATCAAGAAGGGCGACGACGACCTGCTCGCCGACCTCTCCGAGGACCGCCGGCTGATGCTGTTCGGCCCGCAGGGCTTCCGCGAGGCGCCGAAGGACCACCGCCTCGTCATCGTCATGGGCTCCAGCCCCGAGGCCTTCTTCGAGGCCATGGACCAGACCGCCGGCAAGCTGTCGGAGGTGATCGAGGAGCGCCGCAACAGCCAGCTTACCGCCAAGCTGTTCCAGGCGTTGACGCTGGCCAAAGCCGACCGCGAACGCCTGACCGAGTTCCGCCGCGATCTCGAACTTTCCAGCGCGCAGCAAAAAGCCGCGACGTCGAACTAGGGGGGATGCCCATGCGCCACATCCTCACGCCGCTCACCGCCGCCACGCTGCTGGCCGCCTGCGCCGTCACCAAGATCGACGTCGATGTCTACAAGGGACCGCTCGCGAACGAGGAAGACGTCCAGCTCGAACAAATGGCGGCCATTGCCGTCGGCGCGAAGCCTCTACTCATTCGGCTGCGTGACACGCTGGAGGGGCAACGCCGGATCAGGGACGAGCTGTTGGACAAGAAGACCGTTGCGCGGGTCCCGGCGGCACAATTTATCGATCACTACGACCAGTGCATCACGACCGTTCTCGATCGGCGGGAAGACGAATGGCAGGAGAAAGCGGATGCTGCCAAGGCGAAGACGAAAGCAGACCCGCTGAAGGCGTCATCCTTGCCGCTCTTCGACGAGGACGCCAAGCGGGTCAACGCGATCCTATGCCTGTACGAGGACCGCGACGCCGAGGCCGAGACACGGCTCGCGGCGCGCGCCCGGCAGGCCTATGCCGACTACCGGCGCGCCTGGGACGATTTCTCGGCGGGCCGAAGCGATCTGTGGAAGGCCGTTTTCGACGACATGTATCCGCTCGTCCGGGCCTTGGCCGCACCATCACCGAACGTCCCGCCCGATATTCGGTTCGCCGATACGCATCCGTTCTTCGGCCAAGCCGCCTGCGGCGAAAACCAACCGGCCGACCAACGGGCGGTAAACCGCCGATCCGATTGTGCCGAGCTGCTCGTGGCCCTGGTCAAGGCCTACCGGGACTTTTATACGGGCGGCGACCGCTATTTTGATTGGAACAGGGAACTCCTGAAAGCGCACGAGGCCCTGCGTCGGTTCGATGCGAACAATATGGGCATTGACCTGGATCTGGGCGACCAGCCGGCGCCGCCAGGCGACAAGCCCGGCTCCAACTACATTTTCAGCGTGTTCGGCGACCGGGTGGTGGTTCGGGCGCATGCCCGGCTGCTGTTCCCGGCGGGCGCCCGGCAGCGCGGCGCTTTCGTCGAGCGGGTAACACATACCGCGCGCAGCTTTCTTGACGCGCGCGCGGCGTTGCAACGGTGGCTGCGCATCAGCCTCGATCGCCTTGCCCTGCACGCCGCGCGGTATCCCGATCCCGACCCGACCCAGCGGCGCGTTCGTGGCGCGATCATCAATCAGATCGTGAACATCACCGGCTGGGTGCAGATCCGGCTGCTGGTCTATCTGCACGATCAGGATCTTGTTTCGGTGTCGGCGAATCTCGCGGGTTTCCTTCGCGAGGCGGCCGTCTCCGCGAATGTCATGGCTGACAGCGCCAAACCAGCCAACTTCCGGCGTTTCCTGGACGAGCAACTCCAGATTCGGCCAGGGCAAACGGCGGCCGCGCTGGCCGAGGCAGACGCGCTTTTTGCACGGACTGGTCTCGGCGACCAGTTAGAGGAGTTATCGGCATCGCCGTCGCGGCGAGCGACTTTCGCCAAAAAATTCCAGGACGAGCTTAACCAGAACGACCTTGAACGAAACATTCCCCGGTTCCGAATTGCCGAGCGTCGGCAATTCGGCCTGTCGCGCATTATCGAGCGGCCGAACGGCGATCTCTATGGTCCCAACCGGGCCGAAGCCGACCGGGATACGTCCGAGGAGGGCGCGACCGGGCTCGAGCGTGGGCGCCTCGACGAGGGCCTGGAGACCCTGATCGAAGCCTATCTCGACGCCGACAACCTGACCAAGACGCATGACGGCGGGAACGCCACCGAACAGGCCCACCGCTTGCGCGATGCGTTGGTGCGGTTCGCCGACAAGATCCTCTACGTGGCAAACAATGATGCGCTGTTCGACCGTGATGACGAGAAGAACGGTCTTGTCGGCATGTTTGCCGAGCGTCTGCAGCTAAGAAATCGGATCAGCGAATACGTGCTGATCCTGCAGGCCGTGGGCAACAGCATCATGATCCAGGCCAACGAGTTGCAGGCCCGCGACAGCCACCGCCACCGCCAGGAACGCGGCGCCGAGCCGGCGCGCGCCGCGCTGCGCAGAACGCTTGGCGCGTCGCCGCAGGAGGTGTTCGACTTCTATGTCGCCGCGTTGCGTCAACAGGCCGAGGAGCGGGAGACGGCGACCGCGGCGGCGCGCGCGCGGGCGGCGTCGGACCTTCAGGCCGCGGCGAATGTCCTGGCGCCCTACGTTCAGGAACTCGACGGGACGGAGCTCGACCTTGACGCGACGCCCGCGCCGACGGCGCTGACCGACGCGAGCGACGGTCCGTTGGGACGCGCGACCGTCAATGCAGGGACAGCGGTCAAGGCAGTCTGCGACAAGCTGACGGTGCCCCAACAGCGGGTGATCTCGGTCTATCTCACGGTTTTCGGCACCTCGGTCGATCGGGCATTGATCCGGGCGTTCGACGAACTGAATGTGCACGTGCCCGATGTGGATACCTCGTGTGCGGCGATCGATGCCGTAAGGTCCAAGCTGGACCGACGCGCCGTCGACCTGCACGCCCTCGACCTTGAAAAGGCGGTCGACAGTCTGGCGACGGATGACGATGCTTCCGTGGACCGGGCGGATGTCATTGACGCCCTGGTCAAGCGCATCGACGAGATCAAAGCCCGCGACGTGGGGCAGGGCCTGGCGGCGGTGGATGAGGAGCGCCTCACGCAGGCGAAGGCCTATTTCGGCACTCTGGTCGCGCGCGCGGATTCGGGCCCGCCCGGCGAGGTCTTTCAGCGGCTGAAGGCGCTGGACATCGACCGCGATTTTTCCATCGTGGAAGAACCCGTGACCGAGCTGATCGCCAAGGCCGATGCGGCGGCGGAAACCGCGCGCGACGAGAAGGTAACGTTCGACAAGCGGAAGATGACATACACGGACACGCGCGCGGCGTTTCTGGCGGCGCGCGATGCCGCCCGGGAAGCGACGTCGACAGCCGACAAGATACGGATCGGGCTGGCCGAACTGGCGAAGGTGCGTGAGGGCGTGATCACCGACACGGTCAAGGGTGATACGTCGACGGCGCCGGAAGCCGTCTTCTTCGCCATGAAGGCGGCGCTGCGAAAGCGCAAGACTCCCATGCCACAGCCAGAGACCACGCGACGGCCGGCGGCCGAGAGGCCGTCCGAACCAAGCGGGGGGATGCCGGCAGCGCCTCGGGAGCCGGTAACCGTGGAAGCACCGGCTCCAAGCGGCGGGGCGACAGGCGACGGCGATCGTCCGTCCGGCGGCGATAATTCGGCGCAAGGCGGGCAGAACGGCGACGGCAAGTCGCCACCGCAGGACGTTGTCGAGGGCATTGATGCCGTCCTCGCGGCCTTGGGCCGGATGAATCCGCCCAGCGGCTCGGATTTACCAGATGCCGGCAAATCGCTGTCGGACGAGACGGCCGTCGAGGTGCTCGACCGCCTGATCGCCGCGCTCCAGTACGAGCATATCGAAGTCGTGCGTCGGGTCGGCGAGGACAATCCGCGGGCGCGGCAGATCGCCGGCGCCATCGACCGCGCCCACGGCGTGCGTGCCGGAAAGGCGTTCATCCGCCCGGCCGCGTCCTACCTGCGTTCCAGCTATCCGTCCGCGTCGTTGCAGAACGATCCCGGCCTGACCTGGCGCAACGAACTGGCGCGGCAGGCCGTGAAGAGCATGCCGATCCTCGGCGGAAGCATTACACGCAAGTATCTGGATGCTTCCGACGTCGATGCGAAGGTCCGCTCCCAGATCGACCGGCAGTTCTGGCAGAACGTCAACAGCATCCGCGTCAGCGGGGCCGGGAACACCAACTATGTCATGGTGCAGGACGATATCGGCAACTGGTACGTCAAGGGCTATTCCGCCAATCCGGAGCGGATCTTCCAATCGGCCGCCGGGCTTGCCCAGTTCGCGCTCGGCAACAGCCTCGGCACCGACATCCTGAACCGGCCGCTCGCCGGCCAGGGCGGCGCGCCGGCGCCGCAGCCGACGGCGCTGGAGGCCGTGTTCGACAAGCAGCAGGACGCCTACGACAAGGCTACCGCGGCGACCTTCGCCGACGTCAGGGCGGCGGTCGACGGCGGGCTCGAAAACGCCGTTACCGAGCGCTGGAACGCCGACAGCCGTACCCGACTGGCGCGCGACGATGGCCTGGCGGCGCAGATCGAGGGCGCCGAGGCGGTCCTGGACACCGCGCTCGAGGAGTTGAACAAGGACGACGCCGACGACCGCGAACAGGTGGCGGCGCGGCCGGCGCGTATCGTGCAGGGCATGAAGGCGATGGACCGGTTCCGCGCCGCGCTGAACGGCAACATCCGCAAGAACGTCACCACGGACGAGGAAAAGGCCGGTCTGAAGACCGCGGAGGAAACTCTGGAAGACCGGAAGGCGGCGACCGCGACGCAGCAGGCGGCGGTCACCGCGCTGGAGACCAAATGTCCCGAGAGCCTGCCGAAAGAGGAGCAGGAATCCGGCGAATGCGCGGCGCTGCCGGACGAGAAGACGAAGCTGAACACCCTCAAGGAGCAGGAAGCGGAACAGCGGAAGAAGGTCGACGAGGCGAAGAAGAAGGTCGCCGACAAACAGGCCGCCATCGACGCGGCCGTCGACGATGTCAATCAGGTCGTCGAAGCACGGCTGAGCGGCCTGCTGGAACGGCGCGAAGCGGCGGTGAAGGCCTACGAGAACGCCATCGCCTTCACCGGCGAGGTGGTCTCGGCCGAGGGCGCGCCGCCGCCCGCCTCCGCCCCGACGCCGCCGCCGACCACGGGACCGCTGCCGGTAAACGGCGGCACCTGACGGGCCGGCGTCGGCGCCGCGCCCTTGCCGCGTCGGACCGGACGGCGGTCAGCCCCGCAGAAAGGCCAGACGTTCGTCGGTCCTTGCCGGTTCGATCTCGTGGATCTCCGGGCTGACCACGTCCTCGGCGACGAACGGATCGTCGGCCACCCGGCTCTCGAGATCCGCGCGCGTGGTGTTGTGCGCGACGATGCCGCCGCCGGCGCCCGGCCGCAGGCCGCCGGCCAGAACGAAGACGCCGTCGTCGAACCCGCGTTCGAGCCAGGCCTTGTGCCCGTCCATGAACCGGCCGGCCTGGCTCCTGCTGCCGGAAAATTTCAGCAGCACGATAAACATCCGATCTTCCCTCCGTCAGGTGTCCTGGTCCGGGCCGGCGGCGGGCGTGCCGTCGGCCATGCACGACGCCAGCCAGTCGCACATCGCCGCGACTTCCCGCTTGATGAAGGTCTCGTCGCGATAGGCGTTCGCCAGCGTCGCCACGCCCTGGCTGCGCGCCAGCAGGTGCAGCGCCAGCGCGTCGGCGTCGGCCGCGCGGCCGGCCGCCGTGAACTGCCGCCGCAGCCAGGTCCGGAACAGCGTGAACAGCTTGTTCGCGTCGCCGCGCGCCGCGTGGTTCAGCTTCGCCAGCTCTGACGACAACGTGCCGACCGGGCAGCCGTGGCGCTGAATGTCGGCCCGGTTCGCGACCAGAATGTGGATGAAGCGCCGGATGCGATCGGCGGGCGTTTCCTCCTCGCGCTCCCACGCGGCCAGCATGGCTTTCGTCTCGGCCAGGCGCGCGTCGATCACGGCGTCCAGGATCTCGTCCTTGGTCTTGAAGTGGTAGTAGAAGTTGCCGCGCGAGATCCGCACGACCCCGGCGATGTCCGAGAACGAGGTGTGGTCGAAGCCCTGCCGGTAGAACAGATCGTCGGCCGCCGTGACGATGTCGTCGCGGGTCGTCCTGTCGCGCATGACTTCACCTCTTCACGCCGTGGTGGGACGGTCGTCCTAGAATTGAAGATTAGGATGATTGTCCAAATCGGTCAAATTCAGGATACGCCGCCCTCAGGTCCGCCGCAGCCAGACCTCGCCGACGGCGTGGTCCGAGCGCTTGCGCAGCACCAGGTCGGCGCGCTGGCGGGTCGGCAGGATGTTCTCGCGCAGGTTCCTGAGGTTGATCGTGCGCCAGATGTCGCGGGCGACCTTGCGGGCTTCGTCCGGCGGCAGGTCCTTCTGGTGGTGGAAATGCGACGAAGGCTGCTGGAAGGCCGTGCGCTGCAGGATCAGGCGGCGGGCGACGAACCAGTCCTCGAGATCGCCTTCGTCGGCGTCGAGATAGATCGAGAAGTCGAAGAAGTCGGATGCCACGACCGCGGCGCCGTCCGCCGGCTGCAGCACGTTCAGCCCCTCGAAGATCAGCACATCGGGCTGTCCGACGGACTGAAACGCGTCCGGCACGATGTCGTAGGTCAGGTGCGAATAGACCGGCGCCCTGACGTCCGCCGCGCCGGCCTTGACGTCGCGCAGGAACCGGATCATCCGGCGCAGGTCGTAGCTCTCGGGAAAGCCCTTGCGAGGCAGCAGGCCGCGTTCCGCCAGCACGCGCGTCGGGTGCAGGAAGCCGTCCGTCGTCACCAGCTCGACCCGCGGATGGTCGGGCCAGTGCGCCAACAGCGCCCGCAGCACCCGCGCGAACGTGCTCTTGCCGACGGCGACGCTGCCGGCCAGCGCCACGATGTAGGGCGGCCGCCCGGTCGGCCGGCCCAGAAACGCGTCCTTCACGCGGCCGAGGTTCCGCGCCGCGGCGATATGCAGGTTCAGCAGCCGCGACAGCGGCAGCAGGATCTCCTCGACCTCGGCCAGGCCGATCGGCTCGTTCAGGCCCTTCAGGCGCGCCAGATCCGCTTCGCCCAGCGTCAGCGGCGTGTTCGCCCGCAGCGCCGCCCATTCCCGCCGGGTCAGCACCATGTGCCCGGGCCGCTTCCTGCCACCGCCCGTCCCCGGGACCTCCGCCCCGGCTGCCTCGCGTGCCGTCATCCGACCAACACCACCGCCACGCGCCGCCGTCCCCGCGGCGCCTCCGCGCGCATTGGATACCGCGTCGGAGGGCCGGCGGCCAGCGTCTCGCGCCCGGTACCCGGGGGCGGGTTGCATGAACGTGCGTGCCCGGCCTATAAGCCTGCGAGACGCCCGGCGGAGGGTCGGAACGCCACGACTGCGGCCACCATCCGCCGCCGGGCCATGTGTGTCGAAAAGGCGCGTACGGTCGTTGGCGATGCCGCGTTGCCGCAGCAGCAGGATCTTCCGTCTGGCGCTCGCGCTGGCGATGACGCTCGCCGTGCTGCTGACGCCCGCGGCCCAGACGGCGTCGCACAACCCGGCGGCGCTCGCCCATGCCGCGGCCGAACGCCACGCCGTCCTGGCGGCATGGCCGGCCGACCACGGGCACGCGCATCACGACGGCTGGCCCGCCGAACGGCATGCCGGCCACACCCATGGCCACGATCCGGCCGACCATTCGCACGACATCCCGGCGCCGGTCGCGTCAGCCAGCGGCCCCGGTCCGCTGCCCGCTGCCGCCTGGCGGGCGCCGGCGCTGCGTTCCCATGACGATCGCCTGTCCTTCGGCATAGATCGCCCGCCGCGCGTCTGACCCGCCGCCGGCCGCCGGCCCGGCGCCGCCCGTCCGCGGGCCCTCCCGACAACGCACATTAGAGACGGACCGATCCATGTTTCGACCATCCTCCGGGGATGGCGGACGGGCGCCGCGCGCGCGCCGCCGCCACCCGCTCGTATCCATCGCCCTGATTCTTCCGCTCCTGGCCCTGGCCGGCGACGCCGCGGCGCATGCCGTGGCCGAAGGCGACAAGGGCTATATCCAGGAAATCTCCGGCATCCACCTCCTGCCCTTCGTCTATCTCGGGGCCAAGCACATGGTCACGGGATACGACCATCTGCTGTTCCTGTTCGGCGTGGTCTTCTTCCTCTACCGGCTGAAGCATATCGCCATCTATGTCAGCCTCTTCGCCCTCGGCCATTCGACGACGATGCTGCTCGGGGTTTACTTCAGCATCGGCATCGACAGCTACCTGATCGACGCCGTCATCGGCCTGTCGGTGGTCTACAAGGCGCTCGACAATCTCGGCGCCTACCGGCGCTGGTTCGGGGTCCAGCCCGACACCAAGGCGGCGACCCTGATCTTCGGCCTCTGCCACGGCTTCGGCCTGTCCAGCAAGATCCTCGACTACGAGATCTCGCCCGACGGCCTGCTGGCCAATCTGCTGGCCTTCAATGTCGGCGTCGAGATCGGCCAGTTGCTGGCGCTCGCCGCGATCCTGATCGCCATGGGCTACTGGCGCCGAACCGCCGGCTTCTGGCGGCACGCCTACACCGCCAACGTCGCGATGATGTGCGCCGGCTTCGTGCTGATCGGCTATCAGCTCACCGGCTATGCCGTCGCCTAGACACCTCCCCGACAGATGCAAAGCGAGAGCGATATGTACAACGCCAACAAACCCACCGCCGACGAACTCCCCAGCGTCGGGCGCCTGCTGCGCTCGACCGGTATCGCCGTCCTCGGCGCGGCGGCGATCCTGCTGACGGTCGTGCTGCCGGCCGAGTACGGCATCGACCCCACGGGCGCCGGCCGCCTTCTCGGCCTCGTCGACATGGGCGAGATCAAGACGCAGCTCGCCGAGGAGGCGGCGGCCGACCGCGTCGCCGCCGCGGCGGACGCGGTGCCGGTTCCGGCCCGACGCCCGGCCGAACCGGTCGCCGCCGAGACCGTGCCGTCCCAGCCGGCGCCGCGACCGGTAACGGCGGCGCCGGACAACGCGCCGCCGCCGGCCGAACCGGACGCCCGCAGCGACGAGATCAGCATCACGCTGTCGCCCGGCCAGGGCACCGAGATAAAGCTGGTCATGGACGCCGGCGCCCGGGCCCGGTTCGACTGGACCGCCAATGGCGGCCTGCTGAACTACGACACCCATGGCGACGGCGGCGGCCGGTCGATCTCCTACGAGAAGGGCCGCGGGGTTCCCGGCGACGAGGGCGTGCTCGTGGCCGCCTTCGACGGCAACCATGGCTGGTTCTGGCGCAACCGGACGGCGCGGGACGTCACGCTGACGCTCCGTACCAGCGGCGCCTATCGCGAGCTGAAGCGCGTGCTGTAGGCGCGGCCCCCGTCATCGCGTCCCATCGTCGCGTCCCGCCACGGCGTTTCCGGTATGACACCCGGACGGCGCGGCGGGCGCGGCGATCGGACTGCCGGCGCGGCGATGGTTCCAGAGACCGAACAGCGGCGGCGCGGGGTTCGCTCGCCGGCCGGGACCCAGCCGCCGGCTCACGGACCCGTCCGTCGGCGTTGGCGGTCCTGGTACGACGTCGCCACCGCCTCGTCGTCGACGATGACATCGGGCACCGGGCGGTAGGCCGTGACCGGCCCGTCATGGGCATAGTCGTGGAAATGGACGACCACCTGCCCGTCGTCGATCAGCACCACGCCATACATCGGCGGTTCCAGACACCGCGCCGGCTGGTCGGTGTCGAGCGTCAAGGCGAATTGCGACACCGTGCTTCGCATCACGGTGAACGGCATGCCCCGCCACGAGCCGGCGATCGGCCGATGGGCGTGGCCCAGGAACAGATGCCGGACATTGCCGCGCGCCAGGATGGCGGCGAGTTGTTCGGGGTCTTTCAGCGCAAGCTCGTCCAGCAGTCCGATCCCGATGGGAAAGGGCGGGTGGTGCATGAACAGGAAATGCGGCGCCGTTCCGTCCGCGTCGAGCTGACGGGCCAGCCAGCGCCGGCGATCCGCGCATAAGGCGCCCCAATGCGCGCCCTGGTGAAGCGTGTCCAGCAGGACGAGCCGGCCTTCCCGGGTCTCGATAACCGATTGCACGAAGCCGTTGTCGTCGACCGCCGCGTCGGCGAACACCGAACGGAACCGGCCGCGATGGTCGCCATTGCCCAGGCAGAGCCGGTAGGGCATGCGCAGCGCGTCCAGACAGGCCTTGAGTTCATGATAGGCGGAGGACTGGCCCAGCGCGGTCAGATCGCCGGTCACGATCACCCATTCGGCATCGGCGTGCTCCCGGTTGATGCTGTCGATCGCGCCTTCCAGTCGCCGCCGCGGGCAACAGCCCAGATGCTCGACGCCGGGCGGCGTCATATGCAGGTCGGTCAGATGGATCAGCTTGAGCATGTACGGCACTCCCGGTCCGGTTGGTCAGGAGATGGAATGATATTCTGTTTTCATGTCAAATTTTTGAAATACGATTCCGATATCGTGCCGCCAACCGGACGCGGCGCGCTCGACCGTCATGTGGGGGGCGATCCGCGGCGCATGCACCTTGATCGAGGAGGAGAAGATGAGGCGTCGTACATTTCTGACCACCTCGGCCGCGGCGGCCGTCGCCACGGCCACCGGACCGAAGCTGGCGCTTGCCGGGTCCGGCGCGGACATCCAGCTTTCGTTCCGCGGCGGCGGCGGCTTCCCGGCGACGGTGCAGGCGATCATCGCCGCGTTCAACAAGCGGCACCCCGACATCGCGATCAGGACCCAGACGCCGGCGCAGAACTGGGACGAACAGCTTCAGCGCACGATACTCGACCTTCGGACCGGACGGGCGCCGGCGCTGGCGGTGCAGTCCTACAACCGCATCCGGCTGGTTGCCGAACAGCGGGCCGCCGTGCCGCTCGACGGGCTGATCGCGGCCGAGCCGGACTGGGGCTCGATGGGCTATACCGACGCGCTCATGGGCATGGCCGAGCTGGACGGGCGGCAATGGGGCCTGCCGCTGGCGATCTCGAACCCGGTCATGTTCTACAACGCCGATCTGCTGCGGAAAGCCGGCGTCGATCCGGCCGCCGTCAACCGCGGCTGGGACGATGTCGTCGAGGCCGCCGCCAAGGTCACGGCGCTGGGCGGCGACAGGATGGGATCGTTCTTCGACTACACCGCCGACGGGAACTGGATGTTCCAGGCGCTGCTGTTCTCTCTCGGCGGCCGGATGATGAGCGCGGACGACAAGCGGATCGCCTTCGACGGCCCGGCGGGGCGGACGGCCCTGCGCATCGTCCGGGGGTTCGGCGAGGCCGGCCAGATCGACATGACGCGAAAGCAGGCCGACCAGCTTTTCGTCGCCGGCAAGGTCGGCCTGTTCTTCACCTCGTCGCGTCGTCTGGGGAACTATCTGAAGACGGTCGGCGACCGGTTCACGCTGGGCGCCGCCCGCCTGCCGGCGCCGTCGAAGCACAGCCGCGTGCCCGTCGGCGGCGGCTTCCTGAGCATCACGACCGACGCGCCGGAGCGGCAGGCCGACGTCTGGGCGTTCATGAAGTTCGCGACCGGTCCCGTCGGGCAGGCGATCGTCGTCGAGCGGACCGGGGCGGTGCCCGGCAACGCCCTGGCCATCGACCGCCTGACCGACTACTACGCCCGCAATCCCCAGGCGCGGGCCGGTCTCGATCAATTGCCGGTCATGACCGGCTGGTACACCTTCCCCGGCCGGAACGCGATCAAGATCTCCAACGTGATCTTCGAGCATCTGCGAAGCGTGATCACGCTTCGCAAGACGCCCGACGATGTCCTGCCGGCCATGCGGCGCGACGTCACCGCGCTGCTCTCCGCCTAGATGGCGTCGCGGGGCGGGGAGAGGATGGCCATGACGGAAGGGTCGGCCGCGGAGGCCTGGAACAGGATCTGGTCGACGTCGGAAGGGCGCGACGCCTGGCGCTCGGCAGAACCGGAAATCGTCGATCTTGCCCGGTCCCGCTATCGCGACCGCGCGGCGAGACGGGCGCTCGACCTGGGCTGCGGCATCGGCCGCCACGCCCTGGCCCTGGCGCGCATCGGCTACGAGGTGCACGCCACCGACCTGGCGGCGGCGGGCCTCGCGCAGCTGCGGCGGGCCGCCGAACGGGAGAAGCTGTCCATCGCCGTCAGGGAGGCGGCCTGCACCGACCTGCCCTTCGACGATGCCGCCTTCGACCTTGTCGTCGCCTTCAACGTCGTTCATCACGGGCACAAGGCGGACGTGGCGGCGTCGTTCGCGGAGATCCGCCGCATATTGCGGATCGGCGGGGTCGTGCACGCGACCCTGCTGTCCAAGCGAAGCGCGGCCACAATGACCGGGATCGAGGTTTCTCCCGACACCTATATCTGGGAACATGGCGAAGGTGATCACCGGCATCCCCATTGCTTCTGCGACCGTCCGGAGCTGGAGGCCATGCTGGCCGGATGTGACTGGCTGTTCATCGAGGAGCGTCAGGTGGCCGACCTGCCCGAATATTACCACTGGCACTTCGCCGCCGAACGCCGGCGCTGAGCGGGACCGGCGCGCCAGGGAACGGCTTATGGAAGATCCGTCGAGGAACGTGAAGGAGCCCGCGTCGCAACACAGCTTGTCCCGCGCCCTGCCGCTCGTCCGGGCGCAACTCGCGACGCTGCCGCCGGCCTTGCAGCGGATCGGCAAGTATGTCCTGGAGAATCCCGATCTCGTGAAGCGGCAGACCGCGAGCGCGCTCGCGCTGGCGACCAAGAGCGGCCCGGCCAGCATCGTTCGCTTCTGCCGCGCCATCGGTTTCGAGGGGT
The DNA here is from genome assembly GCA_028281075.1 of Alphaproteobacteria bacterium. GTDB lineage: Bacteria > Pseudomonadota > Alphaproteobacteria > JANQKO01. The sequence continues at coordinate 16,329 of JANQKO010000509.1, forward strand.
TTCAGGACTTCAAGTATGCGCTGGCCGGGGATTTGACTGCCCGGCGTTACGAGCTGACCGGCGGCGATCCGGACGTTTCCGGCAGCCTGCGCATCGTCGACGAGCTGTCGGCCCGCGTGATCGCGGGAACGCGCGAGACGCAGTCGATCCTGGATGCCGGCGGCGTCGAGCGCCTGGCCGACGCGATGATCGCCGCCGACCGGATCGACGTCTACGGCGCGGCCGTATCCGGCCTCATTGGCCAGCACCTGGCGTTCCGGCTGCTGCGCGTCGGCCTGCCGGCCCATGCGATCGTCGATCCGATCTATGCCGCTTATGTCGCCGGCGGCCTGGGGCCGTCTTCGGTCGCGATCGCCATCTCCGAATCCGGCATGACCACGGATACGGTCGAGTCGCTGCGGCGGGCCAGGGCCGCGGGCGCCAGAACGGCGGTGATCACCCATCGCCGGGACGGGCCGATCGTCGGGTATGCCGACGACGTGCTGCTGACGGCGGGCATCGAGTCGCCGGTCACCGGCGCGAAGTCGGTCATCGCCTTCACCAATCTGCTGGCGGTGGAGATGCTGGCCTCCGTTCTCACGCTGAAGCTCGACGGCCGCGACCCGTCCGCCGGGACGTGAGCGACGGCGCCATGTCGGCCGGAGTCGTGCTGGACCGCGTTTCGAAGCGCTTCGGGACGGAATCCGTGCTCGCGGACGTCTCCCTGGAGATCCGCGACGGCGAATTCTTGACCTTGCTCGGACCGTCGGGCTGCGGCAAAAGCACGCTTCTGCGCATCATCGCCGGGCTGGAGGCGCAGGACGCCGGCTCGGTGTTCATCGCCGGACGCCGCGCCGACCGGCTGCGGGCGAAGGAACGGGACATCGCAATGGTGTTCCAGACCTATGCCCTCTACCCCCACCTGACGGTCGCCGAGAACATGGCCCTGCCGTTGAAGATGCGGCGCATGTGCCTGGCGCAGCGCCTGCCCGGCATCGGCCGGTTGTGGCCGGGACGCAAGGCGGTCGCGCGGTCCATTCGCGACGACGTGGCCGCCACCGCCCGGGCGCTGGAGATCGCGCATCTGATGCACCGCAAGCCGGGCCAGCTCTCGGGCGGACAGCGGCAGCGCGTGGCGGTCGGGCGGGCGGTGGTGCGCGAGCCGTCGGTGTTCCTGATGGATGAACCGCTGTCCAATCTCGACGCCAAGCTGCGCGTCGTCATGCGCGCGGAGATCAAGCAACTGCATCAGCGCCTGGGGGCGACGATCCTCTACGTCACCCACGACCAGTCCGAGGCCATGACGCTGTCGGACAGGGTGGCGGTCATGCATCGGGGGACCCTGGCCCAGGTCGGGACGCCGCAGGCGATCTACGCGGACCCCGAGAACCTGCGGGTCGCTGAGTTCGTCGGCTCGCCGATGATCAACACGCTTTCGGCAATCGTCGCGTCGCCGTCGGGCGTCGTGCTCGACGGCGTGGCGCTGCCGTTGCGGACCGGCCTGCCGGCCGGCGGCGCGGTGACGCTGGGATTGAGGCCCGAGGCCGTCAGCCTTGCGCCGGCGCCGGGCGCCGGCCTGCTGAACGGAACCGTGCGGCTGCTCGAGCATATGGGCGCGGAGCTGCTTGTCCACGTGGCGCTCGATGGCGGCGAAACGCTGACCGCGAAACTGGACGTGGCGCGGGCGGGCCTGGTCGCGGTCGGCCGGGCCGTCGCCATCCGGCCGCATCTCGATCAGGTCCTGGTGTTTGCCGCCGACGGACGCCGGCTGCGGTGCGCGGACCATGGCGGTGCCGTGCCGGCGTCGCGCGGCGCCCGGGCCTAGGCGATGACGGTGCCCCGACCGCCGCGCGGAACCCGGGAACTTCTGTCCGCGGGCATTCTGGCCGGACCCGCGCTGCTGCTGTTGCTGGCCACCATGCTGCTGCCGGTGCTGGCGGTGTTTGTCATCGCCGTGACCGACTGGCAGTTCGGCGCCGGCCATCTTTCGTTTGTCGGGCTGGACAACTTCGTCGCGCTGTTCGGCGACGCGGTGTTCCGTGCCTCGATAACGAACACGGTGCTCTATGTCTGCCTCGTCGTGCCGGCCACCGTCGGCCTGGGCCTGGCGCTGGCGCTGCTGATCGAAAGCTGCGGCCGGTTGCGGGCATTCTACCGCGCGGTCCACTTCCTGCCTTACATGGCGACGCTGGCGGCCATGGCCGTGGTCTGGGAAGCGCTTCTGCATCCGACGATCGGTGTCGTCAACCGCACCCTGCAGGGCCTCGGGTGGCCCGTGGCCAACTGGCTGCGTGACGAGAGCACGGTGCTGCCGACCCTGGCCGTGATCGGCATCTGGCAGGGGCTCGGCTTCGCGCTGGTGCTGTTTCTGGCCGGCCTGAAGGCGGTGCCCCGGGACCTCTACGACGCGGCCGAGGTGGACGGCGCGGACGGCACGCTCGACCGGCTGACGGTGGTCACGCTGCCGATGCTGGGACCGGTGACGATGTTCGTCGTCATCGTCACCGCCCTGCGTGCCTTCGAGGTCTTCGACACCGTCCGGATCCTGACCGAAGGCGGGCCCGCGCATGCCAGCGAGGTGCTGCTGCACACGCTCTATGTCGAAAGCTTCGAATATCTGCGCACCGGCTATGGCGCGGCGGTGACGATCGTATTCCTGCTGATCGTGATGGTGCTGACCCTGCTGCAGGCGAAGGTGATGGATCGCAGGGTGCATTACTCATGACGGCCGGTGGGCGGGCCGGCGGGCGGACGGCGCTGGCCCTGGCGCGGCGCGGGCTCTGCCATGCCCTGCTGCTCGCGTCGTCGTGCCTGGTCGGGCTGCCCTTCGTCTGGATGCTCAGCCTTTCGGCGAAGCCGCCCGAGGAGATCTTCGACGCCGGTTTCGCCCTGTTCCCGGACCGGTGGTACCTGCTGGAGAATTACGGAAAGGCGCTGACCGAGCATCCGCTGCTGCTGTTCCTGGCCAATGGCGTCATCGTCTGCGGCGCCATCCTGGTCCTGCAGATCCTGGTCTGCGCGCCGGCGGCCTATGCGCTGGCGAAACTGCGGTTCCATGGCCGTGACCTGATGTTCGCCTTCGTTCTCATCGGCCTCCTGATCCCGCAGCAGGTTCTGGCCATACCGCTGTTCGCGCTCGCCCATCGGCTCGGCATCCTCGACACCTATGCGGCCCTGGTGTTTCCGTTCATCGTCTCGCCGTTCGGCATTTTTCTGTTCCGGCAGTTCTTCAAGACCGTGCCCGACGACCTGATCCACGCCGCGCGCCTTGATGGTCTGTCGGAAATGGCGATCGTCTGGCGGTTGATGGTGCCGCTGGCCTGGCCGGCGGTGGTCGCGTTCTCGATCTTCTCGGTGGTCTCGCATTGGAACGACCTGTTCTGGCCGCTGATCGTCATACGATCCGAGGAGCTGATGCCGCCGCCGCTCGGCGTGGTCGCCTTCAACGACGAAGAGGCGGGCTCCGATTACGGACCGCTGATGGCGGCCGCGACGGTCATCGTCTCGCCGCTCATCGTCGCGTTCCTGTTCGCGCAACGCTGGTTCGTCGACGGGTTGAGCATGGGCGCCATGAAGTGATTCCGCCGCCGCTGGACGCGGCCGCATGGCGATGCCACATTTGTGGCCATGAACAACGGGCCGATCCACGACTATCCCTTCGAGCCGCAGGTGCCGGACGGCGACAACCGCGAGCGCCATGTCTGCCGTGACTGCGGCTGGATCAACTACGTGAACCCGAAGGTCGTGGTCGGCGCGGTCTGCACCTGGCGGGACCGCCTGCTGATCTGCAAGCGCGCCATCGAGCCGCGCCTCGGCTACTGGACCATGCCGGCCGGCTACCTGGAAGAGCACGAGACCACCGAGGCCGGCGCCCGGCGCGAGGCCTGGGAGGAGGCCTGCGCCGACATCGAGATTGATTCCCTGCTGGCGGTCTACAACATCCCGCGCATCAGCCAGGTGCAGCTCATCTACCGGGCCGAGCTGAAATCGCCGGAATTCGCGCCGGGCGAGGAGAGCAGCGAGGTCAAGCTGATCGGCTGGGACGAGATCCCCTGGGACGACCTGGCCTTTCCCAGCGTGCACTGGGCGCTGACGCAGTATGGCGAGGTGCGCGGCCGTGCCGACTTCGCGCCCTTCACCAACCCGCCGGGCGACCTCGGCAACTGGCGGGCCGGCCGGCCACGCTAGCCGGCGTATTTTTCCAGATAGCCCCTGACGGCCTCGCCGAACACCGGCAGCGACTTGTAGCGCCGCATGGCCGGCGGCATGGTCGTGATCGACCGGGCCAGGCGGCCGGCGGCGTCGGGCCGTTCGGCAAGTCGGGACAGCGGCCAGCGGTGGATGCGGATCGTGAACAGCACCGCGCCCGTCTCCGGCAGCCGGCGCAACGTCTGCCGCTCGACCCGCAGCCACAGGCGCTCGCCGGCATTGTCCGGCGTGATCGTCGGGTCCAGGTCGCCGCGGCCATGGCCGTCGGGCTGGAACAGGGCGGGGTCGTCGACCAGCGACCAGTTCAGGCGCCAGACCGGCTTGTCGGTCTTGATGCGGTCGAAGAAACGGTTCATGGGCCGGGCCAGCCTGTCGGCGAAATCCGGCACGGGGTCGTGGATCGCGTCCAGCGTCCGGCCGATCTTGTCGGCGAGTTTCCAGCGCGTCGGGAAGCACAGACTGGCCGCGGTCAGCCGCCAGGCCGTGCCGTCATGCTGCATCAGGCACAGGTCTTCCTGCACCAGCCGGCCGGCGAGATCGAGCGGCGCCAGGCTGGCGTCGTCCAGGTCCCGGCATGCGTCCGCCGCCACGACATGCAGCCGCCGGCCGTCGCGCCGATAGAGGCCGGGAACGTGTTCGCACAGATGCGCCGCCAGCAGCTCCAGCACCTCGCGCTGGCCGGCTTCCGAGCCCGGCAGCGCCGCGAACACCTCGCCGTGGCGTTCGGTCAGCAGGCGCTCTTTCTCGGCCAGGTCCGCGGCGAGGTCGTCGTCGATCTCGATCCATTCGTCGGGCTTCAGGGCCATCAGGCCCATGGACAGGCGATAGGGTGTCTCGAACGGGGTGTAGAGCGGCCTGCCGCCGGCGCTCACGGTGTCTTCTCGTCGGGCTCCAGCAGGAAGCGGTTCACCGTCGGAAGCTGCGAGATCGCGAACACGAAGGTCAGCGGCATGATGCCGAAGACCTTGAAGTTGACCCAGGCGTCCGTGCTGAAGTTGCGCCAGACGATCTCGTTCAAGAGCGCCAGCACCAGGAAGAACAGGCCCCAGCGCCAGGTCAGGACGCGCCAGCCCCGCTCGTGCAGCGGTGGCATGGCCGGCCCCATCACCGATTTCAGGAACGACTTGTCGAACGCCATGCCGCCCAGCAGGATCGCCGCGAACAGGCAGTTGACGATGGTCGGCTTCATCTTGATGAACAGCTCGTCCTGCAGGATCAGCGTCAGGCCGCCGAAGACCAGCACGAAGCCGGCCGTGACCAGTGGCAGCACCGGCACCCGCCGTTCGAAGCGCCACGTGATCAGCACCGCCAGCGGCGCCGTGATCATGAACACGCCCGTGGCCCAGAACAGCCCCATGCGGGCGTTAACCAGGAAAAACGCCACCAACGGGCCGATCTCGACCGCGATCTTCAGCAGCGGATGCATCTGATGCGGATGGGCTTGGGTCTGCACCGACATGCCGCGAACATATCCCCGCTTTCCGGCCAGCCAAAGTGATAACTGTCACAGCCGTTGCGCCGGCTCTGGCGGGGGTGTATGGGGGCGGAGATGACAAGCGACAATCCCAAACGCCGCGCCGCGGCGGCGGCCGTGGCCCAGGTCCGGGACGGCATGCGCCTCGGCATCGGCACCGGCTCGACGGCGGCCGAGTTCATCCGCCTGCTGGCCGACCGGGTCGGGGCCGGCCTCGAGGTCACGGGCGTGCCGACGTCCGAGCGCAGCCGGGCGCTCTGCGCCGAGCTCGGCGTGCCGCTGGCGACGCTCGCCGAGCTGCCCGAACTGGACCTGGCGGTCGACGGCGCCGACGAGTTCGACGGCGCCATGAACCTGATCAAGGGCGGTGGCGGCGCGCTGCTGCGCGAGAAGATCGTGGCGTCCTGCGCCGCGCGGTTCGTCGTCATCGCCGACGCGGCGAAGCGGGTCGACCGGCTCGGCGCCTTCCCGCTGCCGGTCGAGATCGTGCCCTTCGCGGCCCGGCCGCTGATCGCCCGGATCGAGGCGTTGGGCGCGGTGGTGACGCCGCGCCGGGTCGGTGCCGACCCCTTCGTCAGCGACGAGGGCCACCACATTCTCGACTGTGCCTTCGGTAAGCTCGCCGACCCTGCGGGCCTGTCGGTCACGCTGCGTGACCTGCCGGGCGTGGTCGACCACGGCCTGTTCATCGGCATGGCCGACGCCGTCATCGTCGGTACGGACACCGGCGTCGAGGTGATCGAGCGCGGATAAGTCCCGCTCAACCCGCCATGCCCGAGAGGGCGCGGGCGAATTCGCGGGCGTCGAAGGGCTGCAGGTCGTCGGCGCCTTCGCCGACGCCGATGAAATGCACCGGCAGGCCGAACTTCTGTGCCACCGCCACCAGCACGCCGCCGCGCGCGGTGCCGTCGAGCTTGGTCATGGCAAGGCCGGTGACGTCGCAGACCTGCTGGAAGACGTCGACCTGGTTCAGCGCGTTCTGGCCCGTCGTCGCGTCCAGCACCAGCAGGCAGGCATGCGGCGCCGTCGCGTCGAGCTTGCGGATCACCCGGATCACCTTTTCCAGTTCGGCCATCAGGTCGGCCTTGTTCTGCAGCCGCCCGGCGGTGTCGATCAGCAGCACGTCGGCGTCCGACTCTTTGGCCGCCGTCAGGCCCTCGAAGGCGACGCTCGCCGGGTCGGTGCCGACCTTCTGCGCCACCACCCGCGCGCCGGTGCGCTCGCCCCAGACCTGGAGCTGCTCGATGGCGGCGGCGCGGAAGGTGTCGCCGGCGGCCAGCACCACCCGGCGGTCGGCGTCGCGCAACTGCTTGGCCATATTGCCGATCGTGGTGGTCTTGCCGGTGCCGTTGACGCCGACCACCAGCACCACGTGCGGCCGGTTTTCGGGATCGATATGCAGCGGCTGGGCCACCGGCTCCAGAATGCCGGCCACCACCTCGCTCAGCGCGCCGCGCACCTCCTCCGGCGTGACCTCGCGGTCGAACTTGTCGCGCGCCAGCCGGGCCGTTACCTCGCTGGCAGTGACCGGGCCGAGGTCGGCGGCGATCAGGATGTCCTCCAGCTCTTCCAGCGCCGCGTCGTCCAGGCGGCGCTTGTTGAACAGGCCGGTGATGCCGTCGCTCAGGCTGCCGGCGCTACGGCTGAGGCCCGCCTTCAGGCGGCCGAACCAGCCGGGCTTGCCCTCGCTCACGCGGCGCTCAATGAACCCGGCGGCCGACCAGGCGGTCGCCGTCGACGCCGGTGATGTCGGCCGTGGCGACGCTGCCGGGGGCCAGCGCCACGTCGAGCGCCACCGGCGCGAACTGCTCGGTCCGGCCGCCCTGCTCGGTTTCCAGCAGTACCCGCGCCCGGCCGCCGACACGGCTGGCCAGGAACCGCGCCATCGCCCGCCGTCCGCGCGCCCGCAGCTCGGCCGCGCGCGCGCGCCGCAGCGCCGTCGGCAGTTGCGGCATGCGGGCGGCCGGCGTGCCGGGGCGGGCCGAATAGGGAAAGACGTGCAGGTAGGTCAGGCCGCAATCGTCGATCAGCCGGGCCGTGTTCGCGAACATCGCGTCGGTCTCGGTCGGGAAGCCGGCGATCAGGTCGGCGCCGAACACGATGTCGGGCCGCCGCCGCCGCACCTGCGCGCAGAATTCCACCGACTGGGCGCGGCTGTGCCGGCGCTTCATGCGCTTCAGGATCATGTCGTCGCCGGCCTGCAGGCTGAGATGCAGGTGCGGCATCAGCCGCGGCTCGCCGGCGATCAGGTCCATCAGCTCGTCGTCGACCTCGACCGAATCGATCGACGACAGCCTGAGGCGCGGCAGCTCGGGCAGGGCCGCCAGCAGCCGCCGGCAGAGGGCGCCCAAGCCCGGCCGTCCCGGCAGGTCGGTGCCATAGGCGGTGATGTCGACCCCGGTCAGCACCACTTCCCGATAGCCGTTCTCGACCAGCCGCCGGGCCTGCGCGACCACGGCGCCCATGGGCACGCTGCGGCTGTTGCCGCGGGCATAGGGGATGATGCAGAAGGTGCAGCGGTGGTCGCAGCCCTGCTGCACCTGCACGAAGGCCCGCGCCCGGCCGTCGAAGCCGTCGACCAGGTGGCCGGCGACCTCGCGCACGGCCATGATGTCGTTGACCTGCACCGGCGCGTCGGCGGCGATGCCGAAACTCTCGGCCCGCAGCTTTTCGGTGTTGCCCAGCACCCGGTCGACCTCGGGCATGTTGGCGAAGGTTTCGGGCTCGAGCTGGGCGGCGCAGCCGGTGACGATGATCCGCGCGTCCGGCCGCGCCCGCCGGGCCCTGCGGATCGCCTGGCGGGCCTGCCGCACGGCCTCGCCGGTGACGGCGCAGGTATTGACGATCACCGCGTCGTCCAGGCCGGCGTCGGCGGCGTGCCGCCGCATCACCTCGCTTTCGACCGTGTTGAGACGGCAGCCGAAGGTGACGAGATCGAGGCTCATGCCGCCCGGCCTTCGTCCGCCGGCAGCAGGCTCGGGTCCAGCACGCCGGTATAGCTGGTGGCGACCGGCCCGGTCATGTCGACATGGCCGTCGGCCCGCCAGTCGATCGCCAGCTCGCCGCCATCGAGCCGGATACGCACCCGCCGCTCGGTCAGGCCGCGCCGCGCTGCCGCGACGGCGGTGGCGCAGGCGCCCGAGCCGCAGGCCTGGGTGATGCCGGCGCCGCGCTCCCAGACGCGCAGGCGGATGGCGTCGGGCGACAGCACCTCGGCCACCGAGATATTGGCCCGTTCGGGGAACAGCGGATGCCGCTCCAGCATCGGGCCGACCGTGGCCAGGTCGATCGCCTTGGCGTCCTCGACGAAGAAAACGGCGTGCGGGTTGCCCATGTTGACGCCGACGGGGTCGGACAGCACCGGCGCGCTCGCCGGGCCCAGCGTCAGTTCCAGACGCAGGGTATCCATCTCGTGTGCCACCGGGATCTCGTCCCAGCCCAGCTTCGGCGCGCCCATGTCGACGCTGACGCGGCCGTTCGCCGCCGCGCGGGCGTGCAGCAGGCCGCCCAGCGTCTCGATCACGGCCTCGGTCCCGCCGGTCTCGGCGAACAGCAGGGCCGCGACACAGCGCGTGCCGTTGCCGCAGGCGCCGACCTCGCCGCCGTCGGGATTGTGGATGCGCATGAAGGCGTCGGCGGCCGGGTTCCCGGCCGGCTCGATGCTGATCACCTGGTCGCAGCCGACGCCGGTCCGGCGGTCGGCGATGGCGCGCGCCGCCGCGGCCCCGACCCGGACGGCCGACGACCGGTGGTCGAGCACGACGAAGTCGTTGCCCAGCCCGTGCATCTTGATGAATGCCTGTCCGTCCATGGCGCCGGATATACGCCCAACCCGCCGGAAAAACCAGCCTCAGCTAAGGCAGGCGAGCGCGGTCTTGGCGATATCCTTCAGGGCCGCCCTGTTGGCCTGCGCCTTGCCGAAGATGCGCAGCCCCTGGAGGCTGGAGGTCACGAACCGCGCCAGCGCGCGGACGTCCCTGTCGGCGGCAAGCTCGCCGTCCGCCTGCGCTGTCACCAGGCGGCGGTAGATCCGGGCTTCGATGCGGGCCAGGCCGGCGGCGACACGGCTGGCCGCGTCGGGGTCGTCGGACGCCAGCTCGGCCGCGCAGTTGCCCAGAAAGCAGCCCCGCCGGTCGCCCTTGTCGATGATCCGCTCGATGGCGATCTCGAACAGCGCGGCGATCGCCGCGCGCACGTCGCCGGGCCGGTCGAGCGCGCGCTGGATATACGGCTTGACGTTGACCTCGTCATACTTGTCCAGCGCCGCGAACAGCAGTTCCCGCTTGCTGCCGAAGCTGTGATAGAGGCTGGAGCGGCCGATGCCCATGGCCGCGCAGAGGTCGTCGAGCGAGGTTGCCTCGTAGCCATGCGCCCAGAAGGCGTGCATCGCCTTCTCGACGGCTTCGTCCTGATCGAATTCACGTGGGCGCGCCATGGCTCACCCCTCAGGCTCCTCTCGTTGCGACATGTGGTCGGAGATCGATATCGAACCTCGACCTCACCCTGAGGAGCGGCGAAGCCGCGTCTCGAAGGGTCGGCCATCGGACTCCGGTCAATGCGACCCGACATTTAGCACAGATATGGCCATTCCGGACCGTTCGTTCCAGAAAAACCTCGACGCCGCCGGCGCTATTGTTTGCGGAAAAACAGCGTCACCTGGCCGATTTCGAGGCCGAACTTGCTGACATAGGCGCGGTTGATCATTACGCCGCCCGCGTGCAGGAACAGCCAGTCGTCGAAATGGACGTTCCAGGTCCCGTCACCGACCGGCAGGTCGATATCGTAGGACCAGTTGAAGGCCCGGCCGCGGGTGAACCCCCGCGCCACGCCCTCGATGTCGTCGGCACGGCCGGTATAGCTGCCGTCCGGCTCCTTGGTGATGCGCCAGACCCGCCGGTCGGTCTCGCCGTCGTCGTAGACGAAATCCTCCACCAGCGTCAGCAGCGTGCCGTCCCAGGTGCCGTCGATCTCGACCCGGAACTGGCGCCGGACCTTGCCGAACCGGTCCTCGAACAGGCCCCAGGCCGTGGTCTTGCCGGTGAAATAGTCTTCCAGCACCAGCGCCGGCTCGGTGCCGGCATAGTCATCCAGGCTCGCCCCGCCGCAGGCCGTCAGGCCGAACAACACGCCAAACGAGGCGAAGAATCCATACCAGACACGGGCCATGGCGGGAGTCCTCCGCTGCGATCTTATCCGAGTTTTACGAGCCGATAGGCCAGACGGATGAGCCTACCGTCAAATCCGTCTGGCCGTGTCGGCCATATCCGGTCATAAACCAGTGTTTGGCTTGACTGACACTGGTATTGCGCCTAAATAGCGGGCGCTTTTTGCCGGCGGATGCGGATATGGCGCATCGGCCGTTTTGGCGTGATTTCGACGATCCGGACGAATATGCATGTTTGACAGCCTCACAGGCCGTCTCGGCGAGGTATTCGACCGCCTGACCAAGCGCGGCGTTCTGTCCGAAGCGGACGTGAACGAGGCCCTGCGCGAGGTCCGGGTGGCGCTGCTCGAGGCCGACGTGTCGCTGCCGGTGGTGCGGTCGTTCATCGACAAGGTGCGCGAGCGCGCCGTCGGCCAGGACGTCCTGCGTTCGGTCACGCCCGGCCAGATGGTCATCAAGGTCGTGCACGACCAGCTCGTCGAGATGCTGGGCGCGGACGCCGTCGACATCGACGTCAACGCGGTACCGCCGGCGGCCGTGCTGATGGTCGGCCTGCAGGGCTCGGGCAAGACCACGACGACGGCGAAGATCGCCCGGCGCCTCGCCGACCGGGACAGGAAGAAGGTCCTGATGGCGTCGCTCGACGTCCGTCGTCCGGCGGCGCAGGAACAGCTCAAGGTCCTGGGCGAGCAGGCCGAGGTGGCGACGCTGCCGATCGTCGCCGGCCAGATGCCGGTCGATATCGCCAAGCGCGCCATGCAGGCCGGCAAGCTGCAGGGCTACGACGTCGTCATCCTGGACACCGCCGGCCGCCTGCACGTGGACGAGGCCCTGATGGCCGAGGTCCAGGCCGTGCGTGACGCCGTGCAGCCGGTCGAGACGCTGCTGGTCGCCGACAGCCTGACCGGCCAGGACGCGGTCAACGTGGCGCAGTCGTTCAACGAGCGCATCGGCCTGAGCGGCATCGTGCTGACCCGCATCGACGGCGACGGTCGCGGCGGCGCCGCCCTGAGCATGCGGCAGGTCACCGGCTGCCCGATCAAGCTGCTCGGCGTCGGCGAGAAGCTGGACGCGCTCGAGGCCTTCCACCCCGAACGCATCGCCGGCCGCATTCTGGGCATGGGCGACGTCGTCAGCCTGGTCGAGAAGGCGGCCGAGACGATCGAGCAGGAAGACGCCGAAAAGCTCGCCAAGAAGGTCCAGAAGGGCCAGTTCGATATGGAGGACCTGCTGTCGCAGCTCCGCCAGATCCGCAAGATGGGCGGGCTCGACGGCCTGATGGGCATGCTGCCCGGCGTCGGCAAGATGAAGAAGCAGATGGCCGAGGCGAAGGTCGACCCGGATCTGATCAAGCGGCAGGAGGCGATCATCCTGTCGATGACGCCGGCCGAGCGGGGCAATCCGAAGCTGATCGCCGCCTCGCGCAAGCGCCGCATCGCCGGCGGCTCCGGCACCAGCGTGCAGGAGGTCAACAAGCTGCTGAAGCAGCACCTGCAGATGGTCTCGATGATGAAAAAGGTGAACAAGCTCGGTAAAAAGGGCCTGCTGCGCGGCGGCATGCCCGGAATGCCGGGCATGCCAGGGCTGCCGCCGCAATAGGACGCGGCCCGGCAACGCGGCACGAAGCAAGGGACACGTAAACGTATGGCATTGAAAATCCGGCTATCCCGTGGCGGCGCCAAGAAGCGGCCGTTCTACCGTATCGTTGTCGCCGACGGCCGGGCGCCGCGCGACGGCCGCTTCATCGAGCGGCTCGGCACCTACGATCCGCTGCTGCCGCGCGACAGCGAGGACCGGGTCAAGTTCGACGCCGAGCGGGTGAAGTTCTGGCTGGCCCGCGGCGCGCAGCCGACCGACCGCGTGGCGCGCTTCTTCGGCCAGGCCGAGATCATCGAGATGCCGAAGCGGAACAATCCGCAGAAGGCCAAGCCCAAGGCGAAGGCCCAGGAGCGCCTGGCGGCGGCGGCCGAGGCCAAGGCGGCGGCCGAGGCCGAAGCGGCGGCGCCGGCCGCCGACGACGCGGCAAACGGCGATGGGGCCGCCGCGGACTCCTGAGCGGCAGGCCAGGGCGGCGCGGCCGGATCGCCGGGTCCTGCTCGGCACGATTACCGCGCCGCACGGCGTTCGCGGCCTGGTGAAGGTCCGCAGCTTTACCGACGAGCCCACCGACATCGTGCGCTACGGTCCTTTGCGGGACGCGGGCGGACGCGTCATCGCGCTCAGCCTGCGCGGCCCGACCAAGGGCGGCCTGCTGGCCGCGGTCGACGGCGTCGACGACCGGGAGGCGGCCGAGGCCCTGCGGGGCGTCGAGCTTTACGTGCCGCGCGAGGCCCTGCCGGCGACCGACGATGACGAAGAGTATTACTACGCCGACCTGGTCGACCTGAGGGTCGAAACCGCCGACGGCGCCATGCTCGGCCGGGTCAGGGCGGTGCACGATTTCGGCGCCGGCGACGTCCTGGAGGTCGATTTCGAGGCCGGCGGCCGCGAGCTGCTGCCGTTCACGCGCGACATGGTGCCGGTCGTCGACCTGGCCGGCGGACGGCTGGTGGTCGCCGCCGCGGCCGTGGCCGGCGGCGACGACGGGGCGGCCTGACCATGGCGGCGCCGACGCCGGTCTGGACGGTCCGGGTGCTGACGCTGTTCCCGGAAATGTTCCCCGGACCGCTGGGTCACAGCCTGGCCGGACGGGCCCGCGAAAACGGCCTGTGGCGGCTGGAAACGGTGGACATTCGGGAATTTGCGCGCGATAAACACCGCACCGTCGACGATGCGCCCTTCGGCGGCGGCCCCGGCATGGTCATGCGGGCCGACGTGCTGGGCGCCGCGATCGATGCCACGATGGCGCGCACGGGCGGCGGCGCGGCCGACGTGCCGCTGATCTACCTCAGCCCACGGGGGCGGCCGGCCGATCAGGCGCTGGTCGGCCGGTTGGCGTCGGGTGTCGGGCCGGTGCTGATCTGTGGCCGGTTCGAAGGGGTCGACGAACGGGTGCTGGAGGCACGCGACGTCGTCGAGGTCAGTATCGGCGATTTCGTCCTGTCGGGCGGCGAGCCGGCGGCCATCGCGCTGATCGACGCCATTGTCCGGCTGCTGCCGGGCGTGGTCGGCGATCCGGCCGTGCTGGCGGAAGAGAGTTTTGCGCGGGGCCTCCTGGAGTACCCGCAATATACCCGGCCGCAGACGTGGGAAGGCCGGGCGGTGCCGGAGGTGCTGTTGTCCGGCCACCACGAACGCATCCGCGCGTGGCGGCAACGCCGGGCGGAGGCTTTGACGAAGACGCGGCGGCGTGATCTCTGGTCGCGCTATGCCGGCGACGAGCATAAGAGCATAGATGAGGGCCGAGGCCATGAACCTGATTGAAGCGCTGGAAAAAGACCAGGTCGAGAAACTGACATCGGCCCGCGCGGTGCCGGAGTTCGGCCCCGGCGATACGCTCAGAGTGAACGTGAAGGTGGTCGAGGGCACGCGCGAGCGCGTGCAGGCCTTCGAGGGCGTCTGCATCGGCCTGAAGCGGGCCGGCCTGAACTCGTCCTTCACCGTACGCAAGATTTCCTATGGCGAGGGCGTCGAGCGCGTGTTCCCGCTGCATTCGCCGCGCATCGAGTCGATCGAGGTCGTGCGG
>JANQKO010000514.1 GCA_028281075.1 Alphaproteobacteria bacterium
AGAAGCTGGTGCCGTCCGGCATCTCGGCGACCTGGGTATGGATCACGCCCGGCAGCCGGAAGGCGTCGTGCACGATCCAGCGCGGACAGGTGCCGCCGAAGCGGGCGAAATTGAAGCCGCCGCCGCTCAGGCGCTTCGACACGTTGCCGGCATTGTCGACCCGGATGAAGAAGAACGGCACGCCCCGCGCGCCGGAGCGCTGCAGCGTGCTGAGCCGGTGGCAGACCTGCTCGAAGCTGGCGCCGAAACGGTGCTGCAGCAGGTCGAGGTCGTAGCGCCGGTCGCGCGCGGCGGCGAGAAAGCGCTCATATGGCATCATCACCGCGCCGGCGAAGTAGCTGGCGAGGCCGACCCGCAACAGCCGCCGGGCATCGCCCTGCAGCTCGGACTTGGCGACGATGCCGTCCAGCAGCTCGCGCTGACCCATCAGCGCGAGCTGGGCCGCGAGCTGGAACACCCGGCCCGACGGCGGCAGCGTTTCCGACAGCATGACGCGCCGGCGATGGTGGTCGTAGCGGCGCATGGTCTCGGCCATGACGTCGACCGGCATGACCTTGACCGACACCGAATGCACCTCGGCCAGATGCGCGGCGAGGCCACGCATCAGATCGTCGCCGTCCAGGCCGGCATCCGCCCATAGCGCCTCGGCCGCGGTTTCCAGCTCGGGGAAATGGTTGGACCGGGCCTGCTGGAACGCGCGCACGTCCTCGACCGGCGAGCCCGGCGTCTCCAGCGGCCCGGCCTTGTCGCGGTCGGTCATGCGGTGGGCGATCGCCTGGGTGTCCTCCCACAGGCCGCGATAGGCGTCATAGAGCGTCAGTACCGCCTGCGCGGCGGCGGGGCTGGCCGCCGCCAGCTCGCGGATATCGTGCTGACCCGGATTCTGGCCTTCGAACAGCGGGTCGCTGAACACTTCCTTCAAGCCGGCGGCGAGGCGGGCCTCCTCGTCCTCGGCGAAATCCCGCAGATCGACCTCGAAGGCCTGCGACAGCCGGAACAGGAGCGGCACCGTCACCGGCCGCTGGTTACGCTCGATCAAATTCAGATAGCTTGGCGAGATGCCCATCTGCTCGGCCATCTCGGTCTGGTTCAGGCCCTGGTCCTGGCGAAACCGCCGCACCTTGTGACCCAGAAGCGCCTTCTTTTCCGCCATTCCTTTCCACCAATTTTGGTCCCGAAATTTACAAACTTTACAGTTTCACAATCCGGTTTTTCTCAATCGTTACTCTATGACCTTTTTACTTTCAATAGGTTATAGACAGGATGCGAAATCGTCAAATACCGTCATTACCGGATATACCCGTTTTCTGGAGGCGTGGAAAAAACCATGAGTAACAGTTTCGAGCTTCTGACCGACGCGGCACCGAACCGGTTCGACGGCATCATCCGCGACTACGGCGTCGCCGACGTCGACCGGCTGCGGGGTTCGCTACGCATCGAGCACACGCTGGCGCGCAAGGGCGCCGAGCGGCTCTGGAAGCTGCTGCACGAGGAGGATTACGTAAACGCGCTCGGCGCCGTCACCGGCAACCAGGCCATGCAGATGGTCCGCGCCGGCCTGAAGGCGATCTACCTGTCGGGCTGGCAGGTCGCCGCCGACAACAACAATGCCGGCGCCATGTATCCGGACCAGAGCCTCTACCCGGCCGACAGCGGGCCGGAGCTGGTCGCCCGCATCAATCGCACGTTCCAGCGCGCCGACCAGATCCAGCACATGGAAGGCGATGGCGACACGCACTGGTTCGCGCCGATCGTGGCCGACGCCGAGGCCGGCTTCGGCGGCATCCTGAACGCCTTCGAGCTCGCCAAGGCCTATATCGAGGCCGGCGCCGCCGGCATCCACTTCGAGGACCAGCTCGCCTCGGAAAAGAAATGCGGCCATATGGGCGGCAAGGTGCTGATCCCGACGCAGCAGCACATCCGCAACCTGACCGCGGCCCGGCTCGCCGCCGACATCATGGGCGTGCCGACGCTGATCATCTGCCGCACGGACGCCGAGAGCGCCAAGCTCCTGACCAGCGACGTCGACGCCCGCGACCGCGAATTCACCACCGGCGAGCGCACGCCGGAAGGCTTCTACAAGCTCAAAGATGGCACCAGCTTCGAGCGCTGCGTCGCCCGCGGCCTCGCGTTCGCCCCTTATGCCGACCTGATCTGGATGGAGACTTCCACGCCCGATATCGAGCAGGCCCGGCGCTTCGCCGAGGCGATCCATGCCGAGTTCCCGGACCAGATGCTGGCCTACAACTGCTCGCCGTCCTTCAACTGGTCGGCCAATCTCGGGCCCGACGACATCGCCCGTTTCCAGCGCGAGATCGGCGCCATGGGCTACAAGTTCCAGTTCGTCACGCTGGCCGGCTTCCACGCGCTGAACCACGGCATGTTCGAGCTGGCCCGCGGCTACAGGGACCGCGGCATGGCCGCCTATGCCGAGCTGCAGAACGCCGAGTTCGCGGCCGAGGCCGACGGCTACTCGGCGACGCGCCACCAGCGCGAGGTCGGCACCGGCTATTTCGATGCCGTATCGGTGGCGGTCACCGGCGGCCAGTCATCGACGACGGCGCTGAAAGACTCGACCGAAGCCGCGCAGTTCAAGGACAACGCCGGCAAGCCGGCCTTTCGCCCGGCGGCGGAATGACAGATCGGAACGAAGGAGACCACGAAATGCGAAGCAAATACTGGGTCATCGGTGGCGAATACACCGACACGGCGTTCGATAGCATGATCGAGGGCACGGAGCGGGTGATGGGACCGTTCGGGGACCGGCAGCGGGCCTTGCAGGTCTGGCAGCGAATGGCGGACGAAACCCGCAGCAACTGCCACGCCCGCTTCACCATCGCCGAAGAAACAGCGCGCTAAGACAAAAACCAATTGGCGCCACCAAGCGACCGCCCGCCGGCACGGTCCGGCGGGCGGTTTTTCTTCGACACCGACGCCGATCCGCTTCGATTGCCCGGCCCGACGCCGTATAGTCGGGCGGAGGGATTGGGACGCGTCGATGCTGTATTTCGCAAATCCAAAGGCCGGGCCGGAAAACGCCTATGGTCCGGCGCAACAGGCCGTTTTGAATGACGCCGGCCTTGCCGCCGCGCGCGCCGAGATCGGCTCGTGGGACGGCTATGCGCCGACCCCGCTGATCGAGCTGCCAGGGCTGGCCCGTCGGGCGGGCGTGGGACGGCTGTTCTACAAGGACGAAGGCGGCCGCTTCGGCCTGAAGAGCTTCAAGGCGCTGGGCGGCGCCTATGCCGTGTTCCGCCTGCTGAAAGCCGAGATCGAACGACGGACCGGCGATACGGGCATCACCTCCCGCGACATCGCCGGCGGCGCCCATCGCGAGATCGTGTCCGGTATCACCGTCACCTGCGCGACCGACGGCAATCACGGCCGCTCGGTCGCCTGGGGCGCGCGGACCTTCGGCTGCCGCTGCGTGATCTACATCCACGCCCATGTCAGCGAGGGCCGCCGCGCCGCCATCGCCGGCTATGGCGCCGAGGTCGAGCGGGTCGCCGGCACCTACGACGACTCGGTCCGGCATGCCGCCGAGATGGCCGCGGCCAATGGCTGGTTCGTCGTCTCCGATACCTCCTATCCCGGCTATATGGACGTGCCCCGCGACGTCATGCAGGGCTATACCGTGATGGCGGCGGAAGCGGCCGAGCA
>JANQKO010000518.1 GCA_028281075.1 Alphaproteobacteria bacterium
GGCCCTTCCGCGCGCAGCCGGTAGACCAGACCGGCCTGCGGGACCCGACCGGCCTGGTCGGTGAAATAGAGGTCGCCGCGGCTGGTGAAGAACAGGTCGTTCACGCCCTTGAAGCGCTGCAGCACCGGCCGGTCGTAGAACGGCTCGACCGTGCCGCTGTCGGGGTCGAGCAGCATGATGCCGTTCTTGTGGTCGGCGATGAAGATGCGGCCGTCTTTGTGGATCTTCAGGCCGTTCGGCTCGCCGTCATATTCGGCGACCAGCGTGAATTCGCCGTCCGGCGCGATCCGGAACACCCGGCCGAACGGAATGTCGACGCAGTAGAGGTTGCCGTCGCGGTCGAAGGACGGGCCTTCCAGGAACGAGTCCAGCGGCGCGCCCCGGCGCTGCACGTCCAGCCAGTCCGAACGCCGGTCGCCCTCGCGAAAGCTGTCGGGCAGGCGGGCGAAGACCTCGGTCTCGATCACCGGTGGCGCGGCAAACATGTTGAAATCCCTCGGATCATGGCGTGGTCGGCGGCCCGATCGGCGGCCGCGCATTATCCCGGATCGCAGCATAACAAAGCCATAACGGCAAGCCGTGCCGCCCGGCGGGTTTGCCGGACGCGGGCGGCGGCCTACATATGGTTAATCGGAACCGGAGGGCGGTATGCGGCGACTGATCTGGGTGGCGTTGTGCGTACCATGCCTGCTGGCGGCCTGCCAGGGCGGCGCCGGCGGCGGCTGGGCCGAGCGGGAATGCCGCGAGCGCCTGCCGGACGCCGGCCAGGCCGAGATCGATGCCTGCGCCGAGCGCGCCTACCGCCGGGCCCGGGCGCAGGAATACAGTCCCCGCGGTCCCTGACGCCCGCGCGGCGGCGCGCCGGTTCTTTTTCGCCATGACGCCGGGCGCGTGACGCCCGCATGACGCGGACAGCCGGCTCGGCTATGCTGCCGGCCGGTCGGAACAATCGGGGTGTGGGGATGAAGCGTATTAATGGCGTTGACGTGCTGGATACGCTCGACGAGCTGGTGGCGCCGGCGCATACGGCGGTGCTGCTGGTCGACGTGCAGAACGATTTCTGCCACGACGACGGGCATTTCGCCCGCGCCGGCAAGGACCTGAGCCTGGTGCGGGCACGGCTGCCGGGCATCGTCGACTTCGTCGGGCAGGCGCAGGCGCTGGGCCTGCCTGTCGTCTTCATCCGGCAGCAGACGCTGCCGGACAATGCCAGCGATTCGCCGGCCTGGCTGCGCTTCAAGAGCCGCGACGGCAAGGCGCCGGACTATACGCTGGCCGGCGGTTGGGGCGCGGCGCTGGCCGACGGCCTGGCGCCGGGACCGGCGGACATGGACCTGGTGAAGTTCCGGCCCGATGCCTTTCACCGCACCGATCTGGACGACAAGCTGCGGGCGCGCGGCATCGAGACGGTGGTGGTGCTGGGCTACAACACCGAGGGCTGCGTCGAATCGACCGTGCGCGCGGCCTCATACCACGACTATTACGTGGTCGTGGTGCGCGACGGCGTCGGCAGCTCCAACCGGGCGCGGCACGAGGGCTCGATGCGGCTGTTCGAGGACCGTTATCCGCTGCACGACGCCGGGGAGATCCTGGATGTCTGGCGTGCCGCGGCCGCGGCGGAACGGGCGGCGTCATGAACGCGGCCTATCCCACGGGCCTGCGCGATGTCGGCGGCCGCAACGCGCGGCTGCGGGCCTTGCTGGCGGGCGACGAGATCGTCGTCGCGCCGGGCGCCTTCGACTGCATCACCGCGCGGCTGGTCGAGTCGGGCGGTTTCAAGGCCATGTACGTCACCGGCTCGGGCCTGTCGATGAGCCGGCTGGGCGCGCCCGACGTGGGCCTGGTCTCGTTCTCCGAAGTGGTCGACCAGGTCGGCCGCAT
>JANQKO010000092.1 GCA_028281075.1 Alphaproteobacteria bacterium
GCGCCGGCAAGTCGACGCTGCTGAACCTGCTGCCGCGCTTCCATGACGCGACCGGGGGCCGGATCACCATCGACGGTCAGGACATCCGGGACGTCACCATCGCCTCGCTGCGGGCGGCGATCTCGCTGGTCAGCCAGGACACGACGCTGTTCGACGACAGCGTGCGCGCGAACATCGCCTATGGCCGCCCGGACGCCGGCGACCAGGAGATCGTCGCCGCCGCCAAGGCGGCGGCGGCGCACGACTTCATCACCGCCCTGCCGCGGGGCTACGACACCGTCGTGGGCGAGGACGGCGTCAAGCTGTCGGGCGGCCAGCGCCAGCGCATCGCCATCGCCCGGGCGGTGCTGAAGAACGCGCCGATCCTGCTGCTGGACGAGGCGACATCGGCGCTCGATTCCGAATCCGAACGCCAGGTCCAGGCCGCCCTGACCGGGCTGATGCGGGGCCGCACCACGCTGGTCATCGCCCATCGGCTGTCGACGGTGACGGCGGCGGACCGGATCTACGTGATCGAGGACGGCCACATCGTCGAGGCCGGCGGCCACGCGGAGCTGCTGGCCCGCGGCGGCCGCTATGCCCGGCTGCACGCGCTGCAGTTCGACGACGCGCGGCGGCAGGCCCGGCTTGCCGCCGCCAGCGGTTGACGCGGGTCCCGTGGGCCTGAAGAAACGCCTCCTGCGCAGCAACGCCGTGCACGGCCTCGTCTGCTGGCTGACGGCGCAGTATATCCGGCTCTGCCACGCGACCGGCCGGTGGCGGATGATCGGCGGCGACATCCCCGGCCAGTTCTGGAACAGCGACCGCCCCTTCATCCTGGCGCACTGGCACGGCCGGCTGCTGATGGTGCCCTGCGGCTGGCGCCGCGCGCGGCCGGTCCGGGTGCTGATCTCGCATCACCGGGACGGCGAGCTGATCGCGCGGACGATCGCGCATTTCGGCCTCGGCACCATCCGCGGCTCGTCGCGCAAGGCCGGGAAGGACCGGGACAAGGGCGGCGCGGCGGCGTTGCGGGCGATGGTGCGGGCGCTGAGGGCGGGCGTATGCATCGACATCACGCCCGACGGCCCTAACGGGCCGCGCATGCGGGCGCGCGAGGGCATCGTCACGTTGGCCCGCCTGAGCGG
This sequence comes from Alphaproteobacteria bacterium, assembly GCA_028281075.1. GTDB lineage: Bacteria > Pseudomonadota > Alphaproteobacteria > JANQKO01. The sequence continues at coordinate 1,128 of JANQKO010000092.1, forward strand.
CGCGCCGATCGTGCCGGTGGCCTACGCGACCTCGCGCCGGATCACGCTCGACACCTGGGACCGGTTCACGGTGCCGCTGCCGTTCAGCCGCGGCGTCTTCGTCTGGGGCCCGCCGATCGAGGTGCCGAAGGAGCTCGACGCGGCGGAGCTGGAGGAGGCGCGGCTGTCGGTCGAAACCGCGCTCAACGCCGTCTCCGACGCCGCCGACCGCGAAGTCGGCCAGGACGCGATCGCGCCGGCGCCGCTGGAGCAGACCACGACATGACGTCGTCGCTCGTCACCCCGTTCCTCTACCGCACGGCGACGAAGGTCTGCGGCCCGCTGATCAACACCTATCTGCGCCGGCGCCTGGCCCAGGGCAAGGAGGACGGCGCCCGCTTCCGCGAGCGCCTCGGATTCCCGAGCCAGCCGCGGCCGCACGGCCCGCTGGTCTGGATACACGCGGCGAGCGTCGGCGAATCGATGTCGGTGCTGCCGCTGGTCGAGGCGCTGGCCGCCGAACGGTCCGACCTGCACGTCCTGCTGACCACGGGCACCGTGACCTCGGCGAAACTGATGGGCAACCGCCTGCCCGCCCGGGCCTTTCACCAGTACGTGCCGGTCGACCGCATCGCCGGCGTGCGCAGCTTCCTGGGCCACTGGCGGCCCGACCTCGCCATTTGGGTCGAGTCCGAGTTCTGGCCGAACCTGATCATGGAGACGCATGCGCGCGGGGTGCCGATGCTGCTGCTGAACGCGCGGGTGTCGGAGGCCTCGTTCCAGGGCTGGCAGCGCTATCCGCGCCTGATCGCGCCGATGCTGCAATGCTTCGATCTCTGCCTGGCGCAGACGCTGACCGATATCGGACGGCTGACCTCGCTCGGCGCGGCCAGCGCCACCTGCCGCGGCAACCTGAAATGGGCCGGCAGTCCGCTGCCGGCCGAGGCCAAGGACCTGGAGAAGCTGGCGCGCATGTTCGGCGACCGGCCGCGCTGGCTGGCCGCCAGCACGCATGCCGACGAGGAACTGATCGTCGGCGAGGCGCATAAGCTTCTGCGCCGCGGCTTCCCCGGCACGCTGACCGTCATCGTGCCCCGGCATCCGAACCGTGGCCCGGAGACCGCCAAGGCGCTGAAGGCCGCCGGCCGGAAGGTCCGCCGCCGGGCCGGCTTCGAGCCGGCCAACGCCGAGACCGACATCTATCTCGCCGACACCATCGGCGAGCTT
>JANQKO010000589.1 GCA_028281075.1 Alphaproteobacteria bacterium
GCCCGCCGGTGACCGCGGGCGGAATGTAATACGCACTCAGCACCCGGATCTTCCGGTTGAGATAGAAGCCGAGATAGAGCACCAGGATGCTGAGCATCAGCACGTCGAGCGGCTCGACCTGGTATTGCCGAAGCGGTTCCATGACCCGTCCCGTCCTATCGCGGCGGCGACGCGCGCCGGGCACCGCCGCCGGCCAGCAGCGGGTCGGCCCGGAACTCGTCGGCCAGAAAGTCGGCCACGGCGCGCACCTTCGGCGAGACCAGCCGCCGCGAGGCATGCACGAGCTGGATCGGCAGGGCGACCGGCGCGTGATCCGGCAGCACGACGCGCGCGCGGCCGTCGGCGATGGCGTCGTGAAACAGCCAGGCGGGCGAGACGCTGATGCCGAGGCCGGCGAGCGTCGCCTCCCGGATCGCATCGGAATTGTTCGCCAGGAACGGCCCGCTGACGCGGACTTTGACCGGTCCGCCGGGGCCGGTGAAATGCCACTCGTTGCCGGTCGAGAGCTGGGTATGGACGATGCAGGGGTGTTTCTTCAGTTCCTGCGGCGTCGCCGGCACGCCGGCGCGCGCGAAATAGGCCGGCGCGCCGACCGTGACCCGGTCCGTGACGCCGACCCGCCGGGCGACGAGCACCGTGTCGGCCAGCTCGCCGATCCGCACCGCGAGATCGATGCCGGTGCCGACCAGGTCGTCATAGGCGTCCGCCGTCGTCAGCTCGACGCGGATGTCCGGATAGACGGCGAGCAGGCGCGGCAGACGCGGCACGATATGCAACCGGCCGAAGGCGACCGAGCTGGCGATGCGGATCAGCCCGGACGGCGCCGCGGCACGGTGGCCGACCGAGGTCTCGGCCGCGTCGGCGGCGTCGAGCAGCCGCCGGCAATGCTCGTAATAGATCTTGCCGTCCTCGGTCAGCGACAGGGCCCGTGTCGTGCGCTGGATCAGCCGCGCGCCGAGATGCTCCTCCAGCACCGCCAGCTTGCGGCTGACCGTGGGCTGGGTCAGCCCGAGCTGGCGGGCGACGGCCGTCAGATTGCCGATTTCCGCGACCCGCACGAAGATCCGCGCGCTCTCGATCCGGTCCATGCTTTCATGCGAATTTCGTATGAATGTTATCCATTCTGCCATTATTCATTCTATTTTCCAAATCACCTAGGATGTTCGTTTGTCGTCATCCCGACGTTGACACATGACGCTGCTTTTCGAGCCCCTGCGCCTTCGCGATCTCACGTTGCGCAACCGCATCGTCGTCTCGCCGATGAGCCAGTATGCCGCCGTCGACGGCCTGCCGACGGACTGGCACCTGCCGCATCTCGCCCGCTTCGCGCTCGGCGGCGCCGGGCTGGTGTTCACCGAGGCGACGGCCGTCGAGCGCCGCGGCCGCCGCACCCACGGCGACCTGGGCCTGTGGGACGACGCGCAGATCGCGCCGCTGCGCCGGATCGCCGGGGCGATCCGAGAGCTCGGCGCCGCGGCCGGGATCCAGCTCGGCCATGCCGGCCGCAAGGCCAGCGAGCGCCGGCCCTGGCACGGCGAGTCGCCGCTGGACGACACGGACACGACGGCGCGCGGCGAGCCGCCCTGGCCGGCGATCGCGCCTTCGCCGCTGCCCTACCGCGACGGCTGGCCGGCCCCGGCGGCGATGGACGACGCGGCCATGCGCGCCGTCGCCGACGCCTTCGGCCAGGCCGCGCGGCGCGCCGACCAGGCCGGCTTCGACGCCATCGAGCTCTATGCCGGCCACGGCTTCCTGCTGCACCAGTTCCTGTCGCCGATCGCCAACACGCGCGACGACGACTATGGCGGCAGGCTCGAGAACCGCGCCCGCTTCCCGCTCGCCGTCATCGACGCGGTGCGCGCGAACTGGCCGGAGACGAAGCCGCTGTTCGTGCGTCTGTCGGTGATCGACTGGGTCGACGGCGGCCTGACGCTCGACGACAGCGTCGCGGTCGCCGCACTGTTCGGCGCCCATGGCGTCGACGTCTTCGACTGCTCGACCGGCGGCATCGGCGGCAACGCCGGCCGGCAGCGCATCCCCATCGGCCCGGCGTTCCAGGCGCCCTATGCCAAGCCGTTCCGCGACGCCGGCCATCTGAGCATGGCGGTCGGCCTGATCCGCACCGCGCACGAGG